>VGXI01000345.1 GCA_016873475.1 bacterium
CCGAGCCGGACGCCGGCGCCTCCGGCGTCAGCCCGATGCGAAAGAGCGTGAACTGCAAGCCGAACTGCGCGGCGGGGTCGTGCAGGTCCTGGAGCTGCGCGGTGAGGTACCACCACTCGGTCTTGCTGCCGGGGTGCGACCAGTGGTCCTCGGGGAAGCGCCAAGTGTAGCTCGAGTCCGCGGGCTGCCAGGTAGCGGCCTGCGCGCTTGGCACTGCCCCCAGACATGCCGCCCCGAGCAGTGCGTGGAGGGCGAGAGGAATGCTCCGCAAGTCGCGCATGCCGGCACTATAGCATGATCGCTTCAGGTGCATGACTAGCCCGGAAGCTAAGGCAGCTCGTTTTGTACACGTGTACACTCAGCCTCGGCCCTTCGCGCGCTCCGCCCGACCTACACCTCGCGGCTCAGCTCCGTGGCCGGCGTGCGGCTCGCGCGCAGCGCAGGGTAGATACTGGCCGCCGCCGCCGCGAGCAGGATGAACGCGAGCTGCTGGAGGATCTCCGGCCCCGGCCAGGCGGCGCGGATCGTCCAGCCGAAGTAGGCGCGGTTGATGAGGAAGATGAGGATGGCCGCCAGGCCCGCACCGCCCGCGAGGCCGAGCAGCGAGCCCAGCACGCCGTAACCGATGCCCTCGCCGAGGAAGATGCCGAAGAGCTGCCGTCGCTCGGCGCCGAGGCAGCGGTAGAGCGCGAGCTCCGCCAGGCGCTCGCGGGCGAGGATGATCAAGGTGAGCGAGATGCCGCACACGGCGATCAGCAGCGCGAGCGCCTGGAGCAGGCGCGTGACGGCGAAGGTCTGGTCGAAGATGTCGAGGATCTCGGCGCGGAGCGTCCGGTCGCTGCGCAGGGAGAGCGGCGCGCCCGGGAAGGCGGCCTTGATGGCGTCGATCGTGGCCTCGGGCTCCACACCCGGCGCCAGGTACAGCGCCAGGTTGCTCGGCGCCCGCGGGCCGTAGAGCCGCGCGAGGGTGGCGGGGTGTAGCATCGCGCGCCCGCTCTCGCTGGAGTAGTCGAAGGTGATGGCCACCACGGCGAGGCGCGCCACGCCCGCAGGCGTGTGGAGCGCGAGCGAATCGCCGAGGCCGAGGCCTTCCTTGCGCGCCAGCGGCTCGCTGAGGCTGACCCCGCCCGCGGCGAGGCCCGCGATCATGCCCACGGGCGTGCCGCGGTAGAGCGGGATCACGCCGCCGCGCGCCTCGAGGTTCGGCGCCAGCCCCACCAGTCCCACCTGCCGCCCGCTGGGATAGGCCCGAGCGCGCACGTTGACCACGCGCTCGGCCGCGGCCACCCCGGGGAAGCGCGCGAGGCCTGCGACCAGCGCCGAGTCCAGCGTCGCCTCGCCCGCCGCGCGGGTCCAGGACTCGCCCGCCACGTAGATGTCCGCGCGCACCGTCTCGCCGATCCAGGTCTCCAGTGTGCGGCGAAAGCTGCCGATGAGGAGCGTCACCGCGATCAGCATGCTCACGGCCACCGCAAGCGCGGCGAGCGCGAAGGCGCTGGTGCCCAGGCGCAGGCCGAGGTTGCGCAGGCTGTAGGCGAAGCCGAGGCGCGCGACAGGCACGCGGGCGCAGAGGGCGCGCAGGAAGATCGGCGTGAAGAGCGGCAGCGCGGCGAGCAGCGCGGCGCCCAGCGCGAAGCCGCTCCAGCGCAGCGTGCGTCCGCCCGCGAACCACCAGCCGAGCGCAAGCGCGGCGAGCGCGAGCGCGGCCAGGGCCAGGCGCGGCGCGAGGCGGCTCGTGCGCTCGTGCAGCGTGAAGGGCGCGAGCAGGGCGCGCGGGTGGCGACGGCTCATGTCGAGCGCGGGCAGCAGCGCGCCGGCCAGCGCGCCGCCCACGCCGATCGCGGCCGCAAGCCAGGCCATCGAGGCCGGCAGCACCAGCCGCTCGATCTCGCTGAGCAGGTAGATGTTCGTGAGCGTCGCGCTCACGGTGGCCACGCCCTGCTTCGCCACCCACCAGCCCAGCGGCAGTCCCAGCGCCGTGCCGAAGGCGCCGAGCAGCGCCGCCTCGGCGAGGATGATCGCGAGCACCTGTGGCGCCGTGGCGCCGAGCGCGCGCAGCAAGCCGAACTCCGCGCGTCGCCGGACCAGCGCCGCCTGCACACTGCTATAGATGAGGAAGAGCCCGACGACGAGGCTGATCAGGCTGAGCGCCGTCAGGTTCAGGCGAAAGGCCGCGAGCAGGCCGGCCGCCTCGCGGCGGCGGCCGCCGGCGTCCAGGATCTCCACGCCGGGGCCCAGGCGCGCGGCGAGCGCCGCGGCCACCT
>VGXI01000346.1 GCA_016873475.1 bacterium
CAGCTCCTGCGCGGGCTGTGGGCTGTGGGTTACCCGCGACCGGGTGAGACCATCTCGCATTACGCCATCGAGGCGCTGCTCGGCAGCGGCGCCATGGGCGAGGTCTATCGGGTCCACGACACGCGGCTGGACTGCACCCGCGCGCTGAAGCTCCTCCACTACTCCGGTACCATCGATGCCCAGGACCGCGCCCGTTTCCTGCGCGAGGCGCGCGTTGCGGCCGGTCTCAACCATCCGGGCATCTGCACCGTCCACGAGATCGACGATATCGACGGCCGCGCCTTCATCGTCATGGAGTACGTCCCGGGCCAGGACCTGGCGGCGCGCATCGCCCAGGGGGCGCTCCCCTGGCCCGAGGTCCTGCGCATCGCTCGCGAGCTCGCGGAGGCCCTGCAGGTCGCGCACGCCGCCGGCGTCGTGCACCGCGACATCAAGCCGCGCAACATCCGCCTCACACCCGAAGGGCATGTCAAGATCCTCGACTTCGGCCTCGCCAAGCTGGCCGGCGCCGATGAGCTGACGCGCTCCGGCGCCGCGGCCGGCACGCCGGCCTACATGTCGCCCGAGCAGGCGCGCGGCGGGGCGGTCGACGCCCGCTCCGACCTCTGGGCCCTCGGTGTCGTGCTCTACGAGATGCTCAGCGGGCGGCCCGCCTACCCGCGCGAGGCATTCGCTGCCCTCAGCGCGATCTGCCATGGGGAGCCGCCGACTCTGCCGGCCATTCCCGGCGCGCCGCCGGGCCTCGCCGCACTCGTCGAGCATTGCCTGCGTCCGGATCCTGCGCGGCGCTACCAGAGCGCGGAGGCCTTCCTTGCCGATCTCGCCGCCCTCGCCGGCGGATCGACCGTGGCACCGCCGAGACGGCGCGCACTCCGACTGCCGCGCCGACAGCCGCGCCTGCTCTGGGCAGCGGCGCTCCTCGCTGGCCTGCTCCTCCTCGCGCCCATCCTGCGCAGCTGGCAAGTGAGTCGGATGCCGAAGCACATCCACCTCGCCGTCTTGCCGATGGAAGTGTTCGGTGGCGGCGAGCGGGAGCGCGCGCTGGCCGACGGGCTCGTACGCCACCTGACCACTCAGCTCACTCGGCTCGAGCGCTGGTCGCGCGATGTTTCCGTGATCCCGGCCTGCGACATCGAGGATGGCGAGGTGGCCAGCTCGCGCGACGCCCAGCGCGTCTTCGGCGCCAATCTCGTCGTGGCGGGCAGCCTCAACCCGAGCGGCGAGTTGCTCGCCCTGACCCTCGAACTCATCGACCCACGCGGGCCGCGGCAGCTCGCCGCCGCCGAGTTCTCCGTCCCGCGCAGCGAGGCGCTGCGCCTGCACAGCGAGGCGCTCGCGCAGCTCATCCGCCTGCTCGAGCCGCGCCTGAGCAGGGGTCACGCCGGCGACCTCCACGCCAGCGAAAGCCCCGGTGGCCAGTCCTTCGGCGACTACCTTGCGGGTCTCGGCTACCTGCAGAACCTCGACTTCATGGGCGACGCCGAGCAGCTCGCGCGCGTGGACAGCGCGCTGGCCGCCTTCGGACAGTCGCTGGCCAGCGAGCCGAACTTCGCGCCCGCCCTCGCCGGCCGCGCCGAAGCCAAGTGGCGTCGCTACACCCTGACCCGCGACCCGCGCTGGTCTGCAGCCGCACTGGCCGACTGCGCCGCTGCCCTGGCCGTCGACTCGAGTCTCGTGCAGGGACTGCGCGTGCGCGGCGACATCCGCGCCGGCACCGGCGAGGTCGAGCGTGCCCTTCTGGACTATCGCGCCGTGCTGGCGCTCGACTCCCTGGACGTGCAGGCGCGCCGCGGGCTGGCCGCCGCCTACGCCACCCTCGGCGACTCGGCGCGCGCGGAGGCCACCTTCCTCGCCACGCTGAGCGCAAGACCGGCGGACTACGTCACGCGCAAGGAACTGGGCATCTTCTACTATCACGAAGGGCGCTTCGCCGAAGCGGTGCAGCAGTTCGAGGCGCTGATCGCAGCGGCCCCCGAGAACTACTGCCTCGGCTACAACCAGCTCGGCGGCCTCTACATCCAGGAGGGCAGGCTGGATCTGGCTCGTCCGGCCCTCGAGCGCTCTCTAGCGATCAAACCCAACTACCGCGCCTACACGAACCTGGCGGCCGTCGATTACCGCGAGGGCAAGTACGAGCAAGCCGTCACCCGTCTGCGGGCCGCGCTGGCGATCCACGAGCACGACTATCGAGTCTGGGGAAACCTCGCCGCCACGCTGATGCGCCTGCCGGACAGCCGCGCGGAAGCGCTGGCCGCCTACCCCC
>VGXI01000347.1 GCA_016873475.1 bacterium
CCCGCCTCGCGCCGCTTCGAAGGCGCTCGGCAGAAGGCCTGCCGGTGGCCCGGCGGCAGCTGCGCTTGCCGGCAGCTCTGCCTCGCCGGTCTCCCGCCGCGGGACCACCCGCGCGGCAGCTCCGCCTCGCCACGCCCGCCGCGGGTCCGGATTCGCCTGGCCGGCGCCAGATTGCCGCTTTGTGACCCCTGTCGCCAGTGTGCTACAATGAGGCGTTATCCCGGCCTTCCTTTCCACTTGCCAGCAGGTCAGGTGTCCGCCTGCCTCCGATGCCTGCCGTCGAGTCGGCACCTCAGCGAAGGAGTGCACCCATGAGATCTCGGATAATCGGGAATCCCGCCGGGGCCCTGTTCGTCGCCGCAGCCCTGCTGCTCGCGGCCGGCAGCGCCCTGGCCTTCACGCCGGTCAGCCAGAACGATCTCTACGAGATCCGCCTGCCGGCCTACAACACCCTGGGCGCGCAGAGCTACGGCCGCGACGTCGGCATGCTGCAGACGGCGCAGGCCCTGGAGGCCCGCTACGGCGGCCGCTGGAGCGTCTACGCCTGGAACAACCTGAGCAACACGCCCCGCCACGCTTACGGCACGAGCGTGCAACTCGCGGGCGCCGTGAGCGGCCCAGCCGGCCTCGAAACCCTGGCGCGCCAGGTGATCGCGGCCAACGCCGACGTGCTGCGTGCGGACAACGCGAATCTGCGCCTGGAGTCCACCCCGCACGCCCTCGGCAAGTGGGTGGCGCACTTCCAGCAGACCTTCGGCGGCATCGACGTCGAAGGCGCCCAGGTGCGCGTGGCGATCAGCGACACGGGCAAGCTGCTCCTGATGGGCTCGGACTACCACCGCGCCATCGACCTGTCGACGGCGCCGAACCTCGGCGCGGCGGCGGCGGAAGCGATCGCCATCCAGGCCCTGCCCTTCGATCCGGCGACGGACAGCGTCACCGAGAAGCCCCGCCTGCTCGTGCTGCCCGTTGCGATCGGCGACAGCGAGGTCGAGTACCACCTCGTCTGGCGCCTGACGGTGAAGACCTACGAGCCCTTCGGCAAGTGGGTGACGGACGTCGACGCCCACAGCGGCGACATCCTCCAGCGCCTGAACGACGTCCACTTCGCCTACGGCGGGTCCACCCAGGTGGAGGCCCAGGTCTACGGCTACTGCGACGGCTCGACGATCACGACGATGCCCTACCTGACGATCAACGTGAGCGGCATCGGCAGCACGAACAGCGACGCGGCCGGCAACTGGACGATCGCCGGCACCGGCGGGGCGCGCACGGTCACCGCGGCGTTGACCGGGCCCTACGTCCGCGTCTTCAATCAGAACGGCGCCGAGGCCGCCTTCAGCGGCACCGCGCTGGAGAACGTGCCGCTGACGGTCAGCTTCCTCGACGCGAACGCGCGCCAGGACGAGCGGGACACCTTCGATGCCGTCAACGACATCCACGACTTCTTCGATCTGTTCGACTCGACCTTCGGCTACACCAACACCTACATCAACGCCTACGTGAACCGCACGGACGGCTACTGCCCGGGCAACGCCTGGTGGGACGGCACGATCAACTTCTGTGCGGCCGGCGGCGGCTACGGGAACACGGGCGAGATGCAGCAGGTCGTCCACCACGAGTTCGGCCACGGCGTCCAGAATGCCATCCTCGGTGGCCAGGGCAGCGAGGGCCTGGGCGAGGGCAACAGCGACATCCTCGGCAACCTGATCACGCAGGATCCGATCATCGGCCGCGGCTTCTACGTGGGCAACTGCGTGAGCGGCATCCGCAACTCGGACAACAACCTGCAGTACCCGGCCGACGTGGTCGGTCAGCCGATCCACTACGCCGGCCAGGTGATCGCGGGCTTCAACTGGGACGCGATGGTGTTGCTGCAGGATCTCTACGGCGGTGGCAGCTGGAATTCTCCGGGCACGGTCGAGAGCGCCGAGCGCTGGCACTTCGGGCGCGTGCTGCTGCACCCGAACACCCAGCCGGACCAGGTCTTCGCCACCTTCTTCGCCGACGACGACAACGACAACATGGACGACGGCACGCCGCACCATGAGATCTTCTGCGAGGCCGCCACCAACCACGGCTTCGACTGCCCCGAGGTGCTGGTCGGCGTCTTCGTCTACCACATGTCGCGGCCCTACTCGGGCAACCAGAACATCGGCTACCCGGTGATCGGCCAGGCCGTCTCCCTGGGCGGCGGCGCCATCGTGGCCGGCAGCGTGCAGCTGCACTATCGCGTCAACGGCGGC
>VGXI01000348.1 GCA_016873475.1 bacterium
CAGCCCTCGGCCCGGAGCGCGGCCAGCAGCGCGTGCAGGTCCGCAACCCGGTAGTTGATCATGAAGCTCGCCGCGCTGGGGGCGAAGTAGCTGGTGTCGTCCTTGAAGGGACTCCAGACCGGGGTGCCCGCGCCCGTCGCATTGTCATCCGCCCAGCGGAAGGCCACGCCGCCCCACTCCTGGACATCCAGGCCGAGATGCCGGCGGTACCACTCGGCCAGGGCCTGCGGGTCCTTGGCCTTGAAGAACACGCCGCCGATGCCGGTCACTCGTCTCATGAGCGTCTCCTTGGCTGAGCGACAGGGGCGGGGAGCCGTTGCGCGCGGCCCGGAAGCTAGAAGAACCACTTCGCCAGGGCCAGCGCGCCCTGCTTCCAGGGCACGCGGTGCGTCACGCCGGAAGCGCCGGCGAAGCGCTCGCGGTTCGCCAGGTACCAGCGGTAGTTGCGCAGCAGCGCATCGCGGTTCGAGTACCTGGGCTCGTAGCCCAGCGCGCGCTCGGCCTTCTCGATGGACACGAAGGAGTCCTTGCTCGCCGTCTCGTAGACCCACTTGTAGAGCGGCGAGAGCCTGAGCGCCTCGAGCAGGCGCAGCAAGGCGATCGCCGGGCCGGCCGGGATCGGCCGCACGCGCCTCCCGAAGCCGGCCTCGTCGAGCACGGCCTGGAAGTCCCCCGCCGCGGTGCCGAACTCGCGCGCGCCGATGTTGAAGACGTCGTCCACCTGCGCGGCCGGCAGCGTGAGGCAGAGCCAGATGGCGTCGCAGAGGTCCTCGACGTCGAGGTACTGGTAGCGATTCTTGCCGTCCCCCAGCACCGGAAAGCCGTGCCCCGTGCGCGCGAAGTCGTAGAACAGCGCGAAGACGCCCAGCCGCTCCGGCCCGATGAAGGACTTCGGGCGCAGGATCGGCACCGCAAAGCCCGGCGCCCGCGCGGCCAGGCAGATCTCCTCGGCCGCAATCTTCGCCTTGCCGTAGGGGCCCACGCCAACCAGTGCGTCCGTCTCCACCAGCGGATGGTGATCGGGAATCCCGTACACCGCCGTCGAGGAGATCTGCACGCAGCGCGCCGCGCCGGCCGCCTTCGCGCTCTCCACCACGTTGCGCGTGCCGCCCACGTCCGTGCTGAAGATCTCCGCCGGCTTGTAGAGCGGCAGCGCGGCAGCGCAGTGCACCACGGCCTCCATGCCCTGCAGGCAGCGGTCCACTATGGCTCGGTCGCGGATGTCCCCAACGACGGCCTCGATGCGCGGCGCCTCAGGATAGTCGAAGGCGAGCAAGTCCAGGCTGCGCACCTGGCAGTCCCGCGCGAGCAGGTGGCGAATCAGGTTGATGCCGAGGAAGCCCGAGCCCCCGGTGACGAGCACGCGCACCCTCAGGCCTCCTCCCGCGCCGCCGCCGGCAGCAGGTGCTTGCCGACGTAGTCGGCGACGCCCGCCTCGAGCGTGTGGAAAGCCGCGGCGTAGCCCGCGGCGCGCAACTTGGCCGTTGTCGCGCAGGTCTCGTACTGGTACTTGGCGCGCAGGGCCTCGGGCATCGCGATGAACTCGATCGCCGGCTCCTCGCCCAGCGCCGCGAAGACCGCCCGCGCGAGGTCGATCCAGGTGCGCGCCCTGCCGGTGCCCACGTTGTAGAGCCCGCCGGGCGCAGCCGTCTCGCCGAAGAAGCGCGTGACGGCCACGGCGTCGGCCACGTAGACGAAGTCGCGCCGCTGCTCGCCGTCCGCGTACTCCTCGCGGTAGGAGCGGAAGAGCTGCACGCTGCCCCGCGCGCGGATCTGCTGGAAGGCCTTGTGCACCACCGAGCGCATCTCCCCCTTGTGGTCCTCGCCCGGCCCGTAGACATTGAAGTACTTGAGCCCCACCACGCGCCCCGCCGCGTAGAGCCCGGCGTCCAGCGCCCACAGGTCGAAGGCCTGCTTCGAGTAGCCGTACATGTTGAGCGGCGCGAGGCGCGGCGTCACGCTGTCCGCGTCGTCGTAGCCGAGCGCGCCATCGCCATAGGTCGCCCCGCTCGAGGCGTAGACGAAGCGCGCGCCCGCCGCCAGCGCCGCCTCGCAGAGCTCGCGCGTGTAGCGCGTGTTGTTGTCCATCAGGTAGCCGGCGTCCAGCTCGCTGGTCGAACTGCAGGCGCCGAGGTGGTAGACCACCTGCGCCCCGGCCAGGCCTTCGCTGCGAAAGCGCGCGCGGAACTCCACCTTGTCCAGATAGTCGGCA
>VGXI01000349.1 GCA_016873475.1 bacterium
CCTTCTGCCGCGAGCAGGTGGCTGGGCGTCTGGCCGCGAACGCCGCCCTGAACCCGCGCCCCGAGATCAAGGCGGCCGCCATCGCCGATGCCCGCGCGCTGGCCGCGGCGCTCGGCGCCTGGCCGGCCTCGATCCAGGGCCTCTACGCGGCGATGGGCCGCGGCGAGGTGGACGGCCTCACCGTGCCGGCCGTCAACGTGCGCGGCCTCGGCTTCGAGGTGGCGGGTGCGCTGTTCGAGGCCGCGCTCGCGGCCGACTGCGGCGCCTTCATCTTCGAGATCGCGCGCACGGAGATCGGCTACACCGAGCAGTCGCCGGCGGAGTTCGCCGCGGTGATCCTGGCCGCGGCCGTGGCGACGGGCTACCGCGGGCCCGTCTTCATCCAGGGCGACCACGTGCAGGTGCGGCCCAAGCCCTACGCCGCCGATCCCGCGGCCGAGTTGGCGGCCGTCGAGGGTCTCATCCGGGCCGAGATCGCGGCCGGCTTCTACAACATCGACGTCGACACCTCGACCCTCGTCGACCTCGCCCAGCCGGACCTCGACGCCCAGCAGCGCCTCAACTACCAGCTCGCGGCGCGCCTGACGGCCTGCATCCGCGGCGAGGAGCCGCCCGGCGTCAGCGTTTCCGTGGGCGGCGAGATCGGCGAAGTGGGCACGGCCAACTCCACCGTCGAGGAGTTCGAAGCCTACATGGCCGGCTACCGGCGCGAGCTGGCGCGCCTCGCGCCCGGCGCGCTCGGCCTCAGCAAGATCAGCGTGCAGACGGGCACCAGCCACGGCGGCGTTCCCCTGCCGGACGGCAGCGTCGCCGCCGTCAAGCTCGACTTCGGCGTCCTCGAGGCGATCGGCGGCCGCGCCCGTCGCGCCTACGGGCTGAGCGGCGCGGTCCAGCACGGCGCGAGCACCCTGCCCGAGAGCCTCTTCCACCGCTTCCCGGCGAGCTGCTGCAGCGAGATCCACCTGGCGACGGGCTTCCAGAACCTGATCTACGCCCATCCGGAGTTCCCGCCCGTCCTCCTGGCCGAGATCGACGCGCACCTGCTCGGCGCGCACGGCAACGAGCGCGCGCCCGGCGACAGCGACGAGCAATTCGTCTACAAGCTGCGCAAGAAGAGCTGGGGGCCCTTCAAGGCGCAGCTCTGGGGACTGCCGGCGCCCCTGCGCGCCACCCTGCGCGCCGCGCTGCGCGAGCAGTTCGCCTTCCTGATCGCGCAGCTCGGCGCGGCCGGCAGCCGGGAACTCGTGGGCCGCCACGTCGGCCTTGCCGAGGAAGCGGGCGAGCGGAGCCGGGGCTGATGCCGGCGGGCTGGCTCGCGCAGCTGCTCCCCCTGCGCGAGGGGGCGCTCCTGCTGGCCGCCTTTGCGATGCCCTTCTCGATCGCGATCTCGCAGTTCGCCCTCGCGATCGCGCTGCTCCTGAGGCTCGCCGAGTGGGCGAGCGGCCGGCCACCGGTCCACCTCGGCCGGGGACTCACGCTCCTCACGCTGGCCTTCGTCGGCTGGGCGCTCATCGACATCGGCTTCTCGCAGATCCCGAGCGAGAGCCTGCGCCACGCCAAGCGCTTCCTGCTGCTGCCCGCGCTCTGGCTCTTCGCCGAGGCGGGCAGGCGCGACGCGCTGCGCACGCGCCTGCTCGCCGCGCTCGGCGCCGGATCGGCGGGGGTGGCGGCCTACGGCATCCTCGCCTACCTCCAGGGAGCGCGGGGGCTGGCCGGGCGCGCCCAGCTCACGCAGGGCTACATGACGGCCGGCGGGCTCATGATGCTCGCCTCGCTGCTGCTCTTCGCCTTCCTGCTGCGCCCGGGCGGCGCGCGGCGGCGGCGCTGGCTCTGGCCCGCCTTCGCACTCACGCTGGTTGCGCTCGTCTTCACGCACACCCGCGGCGCCTGGCTCGGCTTCGCCGCGGGCGCGCTCCTCGCGCTCGGCCTCGTGCGCCCGCGCCTGGCGCCCATCTTCCTCGGCCTGCTGCTCGTCGCGGGCGCCCTCGCGCCGGCCGGTTTCCGCGAACGCCTACTCTCCTCCTTCGATCCGCGGCACGCCAACAACGTCCAGCGTCTGATCATGTGGCGAACGGGCTGGGAGCTGCTCGCCGACCACCCGCTGACCGGCGTCGGCGACCTCGACCTGCAGGCGATCTACCGCGCCCGCCATGCCGGCGCACAGGTCGAGGTCAAGGGCCACCTGCACAGCAACCCGGTGATG
>VGXI01000350.1 GCA_016873475.1 bacterium
GAAGCTGCTCGCCGGCTACGAGAGCGAGTTCGGGGACATGCCCCTGCGCAGCTCGCTGCGCCGCCGCGCCACCGAGGGCCGCGTCCTGCTGGGGCGCAGCCAGCTGGCGCTCTCGCGCGGCGATCTCGCCGAGGCGGCGACGCTCTCCGGCCAGGCCGAGACGAACATCAGCGGCGCCGCCGAGCGGGCCGAGCGCGAGTTCGGCGGCTACTTCGACGCCGTCCCGCGCTGGCAGGCGGAAGCGGCCGAGACCATCGCCTGGTCGAAGCGCACGCAGTGGACGGCGATCATCGTCGACAAGCTCGGGCGCACCTGCCGCGTCTACAAGGGCGGCCGGCTGACGGCGAGCTACCCGGTCGAGCTGAGCACGAACTGGGTGGGGGACAAGCGGCACCGCGGGGACAAGGCGACGCCGGAGGGCCGCTACAAGGTGATGCGCAAGCGCGGGCCCGGCGCCACGAAGTACTACAAGGCCCTCGAGATCGACTACCCGAATGCCGAGGACGTCGCGCGCTACCGCGCCGCCAAGAAGCGGGGCGAGATCCCGGCCGGCGTCGGCATCGGCAGCCTGATCGAGATCCACGGCCACGGGGGGCGCGGCGGCGACTGGACCGAGGGCTGCGTGGCCCTGCGCGACGAGCACATGGACAAGGTCTTCGCCGCCGCCTCCGTGGGGACGCCCGTGCTCATCGTCGGCGCCCTCGCGCCACCTGCCAGCGGACCGGAGTCACGGGCGGGCGGCACTCTCAGCTCCGGCCGGCCCTGAGGTCGGCGCCCATGCGGGCTCTCCTGCGCACCTTCACCATCTTGCTCGCGCTGCTGATCGGGCTGGCGGGCGCGGCGGCCGTCCTGCTCTGGGCGCCCGAGCTGCGCGAGCGCGCCCTTGCCCGCGAGGTGGCGCGTCACGCCGTCCCGGCGCAGACCGTCAAGGCGAGCGAGAACGACAAGCGGCGCGGGCGCATCCGCGACCTGGAGCGCCGCCACGCGGCGCTGACACCCAAGCGCAACTACCTCGTCATCGACACGCCGGGCAACCGCTTCGCCCTCATGACGGGCGGGCGCGTCCTGCGCGAGGGCGTCTGCTCGACCGGCAGCTACGTCATGCTCAAGGCCAAGGACGATCGCCAGTGGATCTTCCGCACGCCGCGCGGGCGCTACTTCATCCTCGAGAAGAAGACCAACCCGGTCTGGAGCAAGCCGGACTGGGCCTTCATCGAGGAGGGGATGCCGGTGCCGCCGCCCGGCCACTCCTCGCGCTTCGAGAGCGGCGTGCTGGGCGACTTCGCGATGCACATCGGCGACGGCTACCTCATCCACGGCACGCTCTACCAGCGCCTGCTCGGGCAGCCGGTCACCCACGGCTGCATCCGCCTGGGCGACGCCGATCTGGAAGCGGTCTATCAGGGCATGGCCGTGGGCTCGCCGGTCTACATCTACTGAGGCGGGGGGAGACGCGTGCGCAAAGCGGTGCGACTGATGGCCGAACCCCGCGAGAGCCTGCGGCAGGCGCCGCGCCGCGCCGGAGGCAGAGGCGGCCTCTGGCGCTGGGCGCTCGGGCTCCTGGCGCTGCTCGTCCTGGCGCTGCTGCCCGTGGCGGCCGCCTACCAGCTGGGCATCCGCGAGCCGGTGGCGAAGGTCCTCGCCCCGGCGGGGCCCGAGGCGCCCGACGCGGCCGCCCCGCGCGGCGAGGCCCTGCGGCTCATCCTCGACGAGGCCTTCTGGAAGGCGCGCCTGGAGTTGAGCGGGCGCGGGGCGCCCTGCCTGGCCCTGGACCTGGTCGACAGCCTGGCCCTGATCGAGGTGCGCGGCGTCGCCGTGCGGCGCTGCCGGATCCAGGCGATCGACCGCAGCGCGCTCCTGGCGCGGCGCCTGGAGCGGCGCGAGTTCCGCGAGCGCCTGGCGCGGCCCTTCGGCATCGTGGAGGAGCTGGCCACCCTGCCCAAGGAGCCGATCCGCGTCGAGGTGGCGCCCAGGGACACGCTCGAGGCCAAGCAGCTCGGCCCGCGCAACTTCGAGCCCGAGGCACCCGATCTCTTCTACATCCTGCGCATCGACGGCGGGCTCACCCTGGACCTGCGCCAGATCGAGCCGCCGGCCGAGGCCGCCAAGGCCCTGGAGGACAGCCTGCGCTGGCACTCCCGCCGCACGGAAGCCTGGAGCGCCTTCACGAAGCTCGTCCAGCGGCAGCTGCCCGCGCACCCC
>VGXI01000351.1 GCA_016873475.1 bacterium
CCCCTCGGCCACGGCCAGGCGCAGACGTTCGGCGGCGCGCAGGGCGCTCTCCTCGTCGAGGCGCGGGAGCAGCACGACGAACTCCTCCCCGCCGAAGCGGAAGACGAGGTCGACGCGGCGCAGCGTGCGCTGCAGGAGGCCGCCGAACTCGCGCAGCACGCCATCGCCGGCCTCATGGCCGTGCCGATCGTTGATCTGCTTGAAGTCGTCCAGATCGACGACGAGCATCGCCAGCGACTCGCTGTTGCGCGTGGCGCGCTCCACTTCGACCGGCAGCTGCAGGTCGAGGAAGCTGCGGTTGTAGACCTGCGTCAGCCCGTCGACGTAGACGACGCCGGCCAGCACGCGGTGGTTGTGGACCAGCTCCGAGAGCGCCTCGCCGAGCAGGCCGAGTTCGGCCGGCAGGCTGGCCGGCAAGGGACCCGGCGGCAGGCGCAACTCGAGCAGTCCCCAGGGCAGGCTGCCGTCCTCGCTCGGCAGGCGCAGGGGCAGGAGCAGCCAGTGCCCCTCCCGGGTCGCCGCGCCCGCCGCCGGGAAGCTGCCCTGCCCCGGCGCATCGGCGGCCAGGGCGAGCAGCCCGCTCCCCGCCAGGGCCCGGTGGAAGGGATGCCCGGCCGCCAGGGTGTCCGGCTCCAGCGGCAGGAGGCCGGGCAGGCTGTCGCCGTCCTCGAGATCCTGGAAATGGTAGAGCGTCGCGCCGCTGCTGGGATACCAGCGCCCGAGCGCGGCGAGGAGGCGGCCGAGGCCGCTGAGGATGCCCGGCTGGCGGCCATGGAGGCGAAGCACGGCGAGAACCTCGCGCAGGCGCTCCAGCGGCGGCTCCGGCAGGGGGATCGCCGCCGCCGCGGGCGGCGGCGGCGCTGCCCTCCGCTCCGCGGTCGGCGCCCCGAGGGCCCGGCGGAGCACGAGGCGGTAGCGCTCCCCGGCGCGGGCGAAGACGTAATCGCCGCCCCCATCGCGCGCGTAGACGCCGCGCGCGACCAAGCGCTCGGCCAGTTCGAGGGCCAGAGCTCGCTCGAGCTCGGGGTCGCTGCCGCGCAGAGCGCGGTCCAGCTGCTCCCGCTCCGCGGGCTGCAGGGCCTCGCGGGGCAGCAGATGCTCGAGAAAATAGCGGCTGCTGCGCTGGAGGCGGCTCATCCCGGGATCAGTACATCCTTCTCAAGTGACAATATGCCAATCGGCTACTGCTTTGACTTGAAGTATACACTCAGGTAGCACTCGCGGGTCAACCCCCCGCTCCCGAGAGTGATTCTTGGTTGCCAGATCTGCCCGGCTGCTTCTAGACTTGCCCGCCCGGCAGGTCTTCCCCTTGCTGAACGCGCACCGGGGCTCCGGCACCGCTGAGTGCCCCAGCATAATGGACGCCAGGAGGTCCCCGTGATTTGCAGTCGCGCCCAGATCCCGGGGCTGCTCGCCCTCTTGCTGCTGATGTCCGCCTGCGCCAGCCACCAGGAGCGCCCGAATCCGGAACCCGAGCTTGACGACCCCGGGATCGTCCTGGCGACGGCGGCGACGGACAGCCTCCTCGGCCCGGCGCTCACGGCGGACAGCGGCATCCTCAGCGAGACCCCCGTCGAGTGGTCGCTGCGCGATCGCGCCCTCGCTTTCAAGCCCGAACTGCAGGAGCTGCAGTCCCACTACGACGACGCCGTGCATTTCCTCGCCCAGGGCGACCTGCTCACGGCGCAGGAGCGCATCGACCAGGCGGTAGCCGAGCTGGCGGTCGTGCAGGCCGACAGCGCGCTGGCCGCCGGCGGCCTCGCTCGCCTCTACCTGAGCAGCCTGCAGAACCGGCTCGACCGCCTGCAGGAGATCTTCGACGAGGAGTCCCTCATGCACTTCGCGGCGCCGCTCTCGGTGGCCGACGACTCCCTCGTCGCGCTCTGGTACGGCGGCCTGCCGGACGTCCCCGCCCGCGCGCTGGCCCTCGAGCGCAATCCGCGCGTGGACAGGTGGATCGACCAGTTCAGCGGCCGCAGCCGCGAGGTCTTCCAGGCCTGGCTCAACCGCGGGGAGGCCTACCGGCCGATCATCGAGGCGGCCCTGGCGCGCTACGAGCTGCCCAAGGAGCTCTACTACCTGGCGATGATCGAGAGCGGCTTCAAGCTGACGGCCGTCAGCAGCGCCGGCGCCGTCGGTCCCTGGCAGTTCATCCGCGGCACGGCGCGGCGCTACCCC
>VGXI01000352.1 GCA_016873475.1 bacterium
CGCCCTTGCCTTTCATGGGCTGACGACCCAGGTGCCCCACGAAGTATCCCTCGCGATTTCCAGGGGCTCGCGGACTCCCAGGCTTGATCACCCGCCGCTGCGGGTCTATCGCTTCGGTTCAGCAGCTTTCGCCGCGGGCATCGACGAGCACTGCCTCGACGGAGTGCCGGTCCGGATCTACTGCCCTGAAAAGACGCTGGCCGATTCATTCAAGTTCCGCAACCGGATCGGCATGGACGTCGTTCAGGAGGCGCTGAAGTCCTACCGGGCCCGCCGTCGGCCTGACTTCGATGCGGTGCTCCAATACGCGAGGATCTGTCGCGTCGACCAGGTGATGCGTCCCTATCTGGAGGCGTTGCAGTGATGGCCCCCGCGAACATCGCGGCATCCGTCCGGCAGCGCCTCCTGAACCTGGCCCGCGCTGAGCAGCGTCCGTTCGACGAGCTGCTCCAGTACTATGCGATGGAGCGATTCCTCTACCGCCTGTCAAGATCCGGCCACTCGGAGCAGTTCATCCTCAAGGGCGCCTTGGTGCTGCGTGTCTGGAACTCCCCGGTGCAGCGGCCGACCATGGACATTGACCTGCTCGGCAGGACGAGCAATCGCCCCGAGGATATCAGTGACGTCATTCGGGAAATCATGGATGTCGAGGGCGAGGCGGACGGATTGACCTTCAACCCGGCATCGGTTCGGGCCGAGCGCATCACGGAGGACGCGGAATACGACGGGATCAGGATCCGTTTCGAGGTGCGGCTTGATACGGCAAGAATCTTCATGCAGGTGGACATCGGGTTCGGCGACGCCGTCCACCCGGCGCCTGTCGCCGCCGAGTTGCCGACGATCCTGGGCGACAAGGCGCCGCGACTGCTGTGCTACAGCCGGGAGAGCGTCATCGCCGAGAAGCTCGAGGCCATGGTTCGTCACGGCGAGCTGAACAGCCGGATGAAGGACTTCTATGATCTCTGGCAGTTGTCGAAGCAGTACGACTTCGACGGTGAGACGCTGGCCGAAGCTGTTCGCCTGACGTTCGAGAGAAGGGAGCGCGCGCGCTCCCGGTCGCTGACGGCCTTCTCGTCCACGTTCATCGAGGCGAAGCAGGTCCAGTGGGATGCCTTTCGGCGCCGGAGCCGGATCGGGCAGGCGCCGGATTCGTTTCGTGAGGTCGTGACGGATCTGGAGGCGTTCCTCGGGCCGGTGCTCACGGATTTCGAGCCGGCAGTCGGGCAGCAGGTCAGGCGATGGCAGTGGATCGCGGCGAAGGGGTGGGAGTGACGCGAGATCTCCCGGCGAGTTCGAAGAGGGGCACACCCGAATCACCCTGCTTGCACTCGCTGCAGCATTCCGTTCAAAGCAGCAACTCGCCCTTGAGAACCTCGTGCTGCGCCACCAACTCGAAGTTCTGCAACGCAATGCGAGGCGGCCGCAGCTCAGGACCGCTGACCGCACGCTCTTGGTCTGGACTTCGAGATCCTTGGGCGATTGGAAGCAACACCTGACCATCGTCCAGCCCGACACCGTCATAGGCTGGCATCGTCTGGGTTGGCGGCTGTATTGCGCACGGAAGAGCCGAAGGCAGCGGCCGGGGCGTCCGCTCGTCGAGGCTGAAGTGCGCGGCTCGATCCGTCGGCTATCGATCGAGAACCCGCTCTGGGGAGCGCCGCACATCCACGGCGAACTGCTCAAGCTCGGGTACGATGTCGCCGAGACGACCGTCAGCAAGTACATGGTCAGGCGACCCGGCCCGGCGCCGCAGTCCTGGCGCACGTTTCTGCGCAACCACGCGACCGGGATCGTCGCCATCGACTTCCTGACGGTGCCGACGGCCACCCTCCGGGTTCTTTACGCATCTTGGCACGCCTACTGCCTGCTGGATCCCGACGGAACGCTGCGCCGCATCGACCACGACGCGCAGCCGACGCCGGCGCCCCGGCGCTGGAAGTTCCCGGGCCGGTGCTGAGCCGTCTCGCACTTGCCTGAAGGCCGGTCCTTGCCTAGCCTGTCCGCTCCTGTTTCACGCCTCGTTCACCACCCCCGCAAGGAGCCGCCATGCGTCGTCCCCTGAATCTCCTGCTCACGGCCGGCCTGCTGGCCGCGACGATGGGCCTGCTGCAGCCCGCCGCCGCCCAGGACGGCCAGATGGACCCCAAGGCCATGGAAGAGATGGCGATGAAGC
>VGXI01000353.1 GCA_016873475.1 bacterium
AAAACAAGCGCAGCGCCGAGGCGAAGACGCTCTTCCTCATGTACGGCAAGGGGGAGCGGCCGCTGATCCGGCGGGCGGGCCCCAGCGATGACTGCGACATGCTCATCGAGGTGGACGAGCGACTCTCCGGCGAGTGCATCGAGATCCCGGCGGACATGGTCATCCTCATGGTGGGCATGGAGGCGCGCCCCGACGCCGCCGAGGTTGCCCACACGGTCAACATCAGCCAGGACAAGGACGGCTGGTTCATCGAAAGCCACCCGAAGCTGGATCCCGTGGCGACGACGACAGACGGCGTGTACATCGCCGGCACTTGCGCCGCGCCGAAGGACATCCCGGACTCGGTGGCCCAGGCGCGCGCGGCGGCGGGGCGCATCCTGGCCCGGATCGCCAAAGGCAAGATCGAGATCGACGGCGTCTTTGCCGAGGTCAACGAGCAACTCTGCTCGGGCTGCCGGGTCTGCAACGAGCTCTGCCCCTACAGCGCGATCGAATTCGATGGGGACGCCAAGCGCAGCCGCGTGATTCCCGCCGCTTGCAAGGCCTGCGGGGCCTGCGTGGCGGGCTGCCCGGCGGCCGCGATCAAGGGTCGCCACTTCACGGACGCGCAGATCCTCGCCCAGATCGAGGGGGTGCTGGTGTGAGCTACGAACCGCGCATCGTCGGCTTTCTCTGCAACTGGTGCTCCTACACGGGGGCGGACCTGGCGGGCACCAGCCGCATCCAGTATCCGGCGAACGTGCGCGTCATCCGCGTGCTGTGCTCGGCGCGTGTGGATCCCACCTTCGTGGTGCACGCCCTGGCCTCCGGCGCGGACGGCGTGCTCATCTGCGGCTGCCATCCGGGGGACTGCCACTACGCCGAGGGCAACTACAAGACGATGCGCCGCTTCCCGCTGCTCAAGCGGCTCCTGGCCGCCTACGGGATCGAGCAGGAGCGGGTGCGGCTCGAGTGGGTGTCGGCGAGCGAAGGCCAGCGCTTCGCCGACGTGGTCGCCGACATGACGGAGCGTTTGCGCGCCCTTGGCCCCTGCCGCGTGCGCAGCGGACTGGAAGCCGACCTAGTGACGAGGTGAAAGCATGGGAGCAGGCAAGCTGCAAGTCGCGCTGTACTGGGGATCCGCCTGCGGGGGCTGCGACGTGGCGGTGCTCGACACGAACGAGTTCATCCTCGACGTGGCCGCGGCGGCCGACATCCGCTTCTGGCCCATCGCCGTCGACGGCAAGTACCGGGACCTGGAGGCGATGGCCGACGGCGAGCTGGACCTGACGCTCTTCAACGGCGCCGTCCGCAACAGCGAGAACGAGCACGTCGCCAAGCTCCTGCGGCGCAAGAGCAAGCTGCTCGTCGCCTTCGGCTCCTGTTCCCACTTGGGAGGCATTCCGGGGCTGGCCAACCTGACCAGCCGCGACGCCATCCTCGCCACCGTCTACCATGGCAACGCCTCGCTGGAGCCGGGCAGCAGCGGCCTGCCGCAGACCGTCACCCCCGTGAACGGCGCCGAGCTCGAGCTGCCGACCCTCTACCACCGGGTCTACCGGCTCGCCGACATCGTGGCGGTCGACTACTTCGTGCCCGGCTGCCCGCCGGCGCCGGCGCAGGTGCAGAGCGTGCTCACCGCGGTGGTCAAGGGCGAGCTGCCGGCGCGCGGCTCGGTGGTGGGCGCCGGCGAGCGGACCGTCTGCGACGAGTGCAAGCGCACGAAGTCGACCAAGGCCATCAAGCGCTTCTTCCGGCCCTGGGAGATCATCCAGGACCCGGAGCGCTGCCTGCTCGAGCAGGGCATCCTCTGCCTGGGCTCGGCCACCCGCTCGGGCTGCGGCGTGCGCTGCCCGGGCAGCAACCAGGGCTGCCGCGGCTGCTACGGTCCGGCGCCGGGGGTGACGGACCAGGGGGCGAAGTTCCTCTCCGCCGTCAGCTCGACCATCGACAGCAAGGATCCCCGGGAGATCGAAACGATCCTGGGTGGGTTGCCGGACTTCATCAGCTTCGCCTATCGCTTCGGCCTACCGGCCTCGCGCCTGCAGAGGAGGCATGGCGGATGACGCGCACGATCACCATCGATCCCATCACGCGCCTCGAGGGCCACGGCAAGATCGCCATCCACCTCGACGAAGCAGGCGCCGTCGCCGACTGCTTCTTCCAGATCCCCGAATTGCGCGGTTTCGA
>VGXI01000354.1 GCA_016873475.1 bacterium
CATGAGCCTTCCACTCATAGCGTCGCTTGAACTCGTTGCCCTGCGACGGAGGCAGGTGGCCGTCGTGCTGGAGACGTCCCACCACGATTCCCGGGGCGATCCCCAGGTCCATTGCCCAGGCCTTGATCTTCGCCTTGCTGATCGGCAAAGCCCCGAGCATCTCGCTGTACTGGTCGGGCGGAATCAGGAAGTCGGCCGCCGCGCGGTCGGCTTCATCTTCTTCGGCGCTGTGCCAGCTGTTGCCGGCGACAAAGAGTTCGTTCTTCCTGTGCAGCAGGACGTGAAAGGCCTCATGGAAGAAGCTGAACCACAACTGATCCTCGGTCTTGTACCGCGGGCCGATCTGAATGAGCGGTCGGCGCGCGGTCTGCCACCGCGTGGCGGCAAAGACGCGCGTCCCGGGCAGATCGGGCGTGAAGACCAGAGCGACCCCGGCCTTGGCGCACAGTTCGACAAGGCGCGGCTGGAAGTCCTCGGGCTGATACGTCGTGAAGGTGCGGGCCTGGGCCAGGACCTGGGTGAACAGCTTCCGATCGAAGTCCGGCATGTCGGATCGCTGCGCGCAGAGCTCGCCGTACCGCAGCCAGGCGGCCGTCGCGTACTTGTCTGCTGCGGGTCCGCCGGACATGCGGAAGCGGACCGTCTCCAGCTTGCGGCTCCAGATCGCGTCCCATTCGCTCGGGGTCGCGACTCCGAAGAACTGGAGCAGGGCCTCGACGCGACTGCCAGGTGCCGTGGACCGGGGAATCCAGGCGTACTCTGCCATGCGCTTCAACGGGAATGAGCGGGCCCATTCGTCCTGGTCCCTCAGCTCCTGGGCCTGCTGTTCGCGCGCCTGCCAGGTCCGGTAGTCGGCTTCGCGGCGACACCAGAAGCCGGCGGGCGTACCCAACACCCGCTCGAGGTGAATGGCGGTCTCCGCCGTGATGGTCGCCTTGCCGTTCATCAGCTCGCTGACAAACTTCTCCGTCTTGCCCAGCCGGGCCGCCAGCTCGCTCTGGGTCATCCCGACCGCCTCGATAATCCTCTTGAGCGTCCGCCCGGGCGCCGAGACCATGTCGGGAGCATAGCTGAGGGTTCTATTATCCATGGGTGTTCTCCACTCCCGTGACCACGACCGCGGTCACTGCCGCCCAATCAATGCCACCGTCCGCCAGCCGGGGGATCGGCTTGTTGCCCGGCACGAAGATGAGCCGATACGGATGAACGAGGTCCAGCGAGAATTCGCCCTTCCTGCTGCCGTGCAACTCGTGGCATCGGTGATGTGGCAACGTGCGCATGTCCGCCAGGCGCTCGACCGCGGCCAGATCATCGAGGCACTCGCGGATCAATCCCGCGGTTCGCTCACCGTACTTCCGGATGAGTTGCTTCTGGCTGTTGCAGACCTTCGCGAGCTTCTGGGTGGCAAATTCGACCTCCAAGCGGGTGCACCTCCCTCGGCGGCCATATTACCTGATCGGTTAATATTTGCAACCCATTAATGAAATGATCCTTTACTGAAACGGTTATTTTCTCGTCTTGGTGGACGGCCGCCAGGCTGGTGGCAAATTATATAAGCTCTTGTAAAATATGGCGATTGCTGGAGCGCAGTGTCTGACGCGTTCCGGCCTGCTGTTCTGCCACGACACCAAGCCGCAGCCCGACGGGAAGAAACCGTCGCGCTAATCCCGTTCGTCGCGCCGGGCGCCCCGGGGATCATCGTCGCCGTTGGTCGGGCGACGGGGCGGTGGATTGGTCGCCAGCATCCGGCGCTTCCATTCCGGCCATTCGTTGATGCCCGCCTTGACGCGCTCCATGCGATCCGAGAACGCCACGGTTTCGTTCAAGCATGGCCGCGACCTCCGGTGGCTTCCCCCTATTGCAAGGCTGCGGACTGACGGGATTCACGGCGATTCGCGCGTGCGCCGGCGCACATCGTGGCGGAATCGTGATCCTTGCGCCGGCGCAAGCGACCCGGGATCAAATGTGCCGGTTCCTGGACAAAACCTACCGGCACGCCGGCGGCGCCGCAATGGACAGAGAACTGGGCTACGACGGTTGACCGGAGCTGCACCGCGCCCAGAATCCTCTCTTCCTGGCGTGAGCATCGCGTAGACGTGATCGCCAGGTGCCGTGGTGCGGTCGGGCGCCCCAATCCTCCACCAGCGCCGACATGCCCC
>VGXI01000355.1 GCA_016873475.1 bacterium
GGGGAGCGCCTCACGGCGGGGCGCACGACCCTGGTCGTCGCGCACCGGCTCTCCACCGTGCGGCGGGCGGACCGCATCCTCTACATCGACGGCGGCATCGTGGAGAGCGGCAGCCACGACGAGCTGATGGCGCGCGGCGGCCGCTACGCCGAGCTGGTGACCCTGCAGTTGGAGGAGGCGCGCGGTGCTGAGAAGAGTGCTTAGCTGGTACGCGCCCTACTGGCGGCGGGAGCGGGGCGGCATCGCCGTGGTCTTCCTGATCACGGTCGTCGCCATCGCCTCGCGCACGGTCTATCCGCTGATCTTCAAGTTCATCATCGACGCGCTGGCCGTGACGGACGCCGGCGGCCGGCCCGACCTGACGAGCGCGCGCAACTGGGTGCTCGTGCTGCTCGGCCTGGGCTTCCTGCGCAGCCTCTCGCAGGCCTTCCTGCCTTCCTGCCGCGCCTGGATGAACGTCGCCGTCGGCCTGCGCATTCGCATGGAGGAGCTGCGCCGCGTGCTCGCCAAGCGGCACGACTTCTTCCAGCGCTTCCAGCCGGGCGATCTCATCGCGCGCCTCACCGACGACATCGACCAGGGCGACAAGCTGAGCTGGTACGCCTGCTCGGGGGTGTTCCGACCGATCGAGGCGGGGCTCACGCTCGCCTTCAGCCTGGCCGTGATGTTCGGCCTGCACTGGAAGCTCACGCTCGCCTCGACCCTGCCGCTGCCCCTGATCGTGTGGCTGCTCTCCAAGACGGAGACGCTCCAGCACCGCCGCTACAACGAGCGCCAGCAGGCCACCAGCCGCACGGTGGAGACCCTCGAGGCCGGCTTCTCCGGCGCGCGCATCGTGGTCGGCTTCGGCATGGAGGGCGCGCAGGAGCGGCTCTTCGACCGCGTGCTGAAGGAGCGCGAGCGCACCGAGAAGCGCGTGGTCTCGCTGCAGGCGCTGCTCGAGGGCTTCTTCTCGATCATGAACCAGGTGGGCCTCGTGATCGTGCTCTTCCTGGGCGGCTGGTTCGTCTTCACCGATCCGCGCTTCACGCTGGGCGACTTCTACGCCTTCGTGGCCTACCTGTCGGGCCTGACGATGCCGCTGTGGACGATCAGCTGGTTCTTCGTGAGCACGGCGGTGACGCACACCTCCCTCAAGCGCATGCAGGAGCTGGAGGCCGCGCCCGAGCGCGCGGTCGGCAGGGAGGAGCTGCCCGAGCGGCACCCGGTGCTGAAGCTCGATCAGCTCAGCTTCGCCTACCCGCGCGCGGAGGGCGAGCCGGTCTCGGTCCTGAAGGAGCTGAGCCTCAGCGTGCGGCCGGGCGAGACGGTGGCCCTCGTCGGGCCGGTGGGCTGCGGCAAGTCCACGCTGCTCGAGTGCGCGACGGGCCTGCTCGCGCCCGACGCCGGCGAGGTGCGCCTCGGCTCGCGGCCGCTGGCCGCGCTCAAGGACGAGGTGCGCGCGCGGCACATCGGCTACGCGCCGCAGGAGCCGCAGCTCTTCGCGGGCAGCCTGGGGATGAACGTGAGCATGGACCGCGAGCAGGTGAGCGGCGACGCCGTGCTGCGCTCGCTGCGCACGGCGCGGCTGACGCAGGAAGTGCCCGTCGACAAGGAGGTCGCGCCGGGGGGCAAGGGGCTTTCGGGCGGCCAGCAGCAGCGCGTGGCGATCGCCCGAGCGCTGGCCGGCGCGCCCTCGGTGCTGGTGCTCGACGACGTGACCAGCGCCCTGGACGCCCGCACCGAGCAGCAGTTCTGGGGCCACCTGCGCAGCCAGCTGCCCGATGCGGGCATTCTCGTCTCCACCCACCGCGAGGCGACGGCGCAGCGCGCGGACCGCGTGGTCTGGCTGGAGGGCGGGCGCATTCGCGAGGAAGGCAAGCACGCGGCGCTGCTCGAGGCGCACGAGGGCTACCGCCGCCTCTTCGCCGCGCGCTAGGGGCGGCCGAGGCCGCCCCCGCGCGCTACTCGCAGAAGATGCGCACGGTGTCCTTGCCGTCGGCGACGTCGATCTCCAGCTCCTCGATCGCCGCGATCAGCTCCTCGCCGCCCTTGCCGCTGAGGCTCTCCAGATCGATGCCCTTGGCCTCGATCTTCATCTTGGCGTCCTTGGGCAGCATGGCGCCGAGCTTGATGCCCGTGCGCAC
>VGXI01000356.1 GCA_016873475.1 bacterium
CCCCGCAAGGCTGGCGCCGCAACTGCCCGGCACCAGACGCGGGAGGAGCTTCTGCTCGCCGGCCTGGACGCCCTCCTCGCCAGCCTCGAAGTCTCCGAGCCCAGCGCCATGGACGAATCTGGCGGCGAGTTGCCACGTGGCAACTCCGCCCCGCCCTACCAGGTCGTGGTCTACCGCTGCGAGGAGTGCGGCGCGGCGCGTCTGCCCGATGGGCGCCCCCTGGCGCCGGCGGTGGCCGCGCAGGCCGCCTGCGACTGCCGCACCCAGCGCGACGGCGAACCCAACCGCGCCGCGATCCGGCCCGGCCTGCGCCGGCAAGTGCTCGCGCGCGACGGCCATCGCTGCCAAGCCCCGGGCTGCCGGGCCACGCGCTTCATCGAGGTGCATCACCGCGAGCCGCGCAGGCGGGGCGGCCGCAACAGCGCGGCGAACCTGATCACGCTCTGTGCGGCCTGCCATCGGTTGCTGCACGAAGGTGGCGTGGGACTTGCCGAGGCCTTGCCAGAGACCGGCTGATCCCCGTCCGCGGCGACTCGTCAGACCTCCGCCCGGGCGGGAGGCCCCGCCTGCGCGCTCGGCTGCCGGCGAGTCAGGGCCGGCGACTAGTCGTCGCCGCAGCAGCTGCCGCGCAGGGTGACCTTGGCGCCCGCCTTCCAGTCGGGGGCGCTGGCGCCCAGCGGCGCCGCCATCAGCCAATAGTCGTCACCGCGGTAGATGAGGTTCGGCTTCGCCGCCGTCGGCGCCTGACCGGCCACGGCGGCCACCTCGACGCGGCCGCTCAGGCGCAGCTCGGGCGGGCTGAGGATCCAGCGGCCCTGGCCCTGCTGGCCCAGGATGCGCACGACGACCTCGATCGGCTCGCCTCCGCCCGGCAGGGCGGCGAGGGCCGTCTCCCGCTCCAGCGACTCCAGGCGCTGCAGGAGCAGCGGGTGCTCGCCGACCAGCTCCTGCGCACGCAGCAGGTTCAGGTAGGCCAGCTCGGGGCGCCAGGCAGCCAGGTAGAGGGCGGCGCGCTGGCTTGCGGCTTGGAAATTCCAGGGCGCGGCCTCGTCGTCCAGGGCGACGGGGCCGAGCGCGTGGATGGCCTCGTCGCGCTCGCCGAGGAAGGCGAGCAGGCGGCCGACGAGGAAGCTGCGCGCGGGCTCGTCCTCGGGCGCGAGCGCGAGCTGCCGCGCCTGGCCGAGGGCCTGGCGAAAGAGAATGGCCGGCACGGGCGGGACGTCCGACTCCTCGTCCGAGAGCAGCGGGCTCGCGGCATCGAGGCCGTAGTCCTGGACCACGGGCGGCGGCGCGCCCTGGTCGAAGCCAACCTGCATCGACTCGGCCGCGCGCAGCCAGTCGCCGAGGAAGAGACTGAGCAGCTCCAGGCGCGTCTGGATCGGCCCGCACTCGGGCCAGGGCTTGAGCGCATACTCGTAGCAGAGCTCGGCCTTGGCGAGGTCGCGCTCCTCGACGAAGTAGAAGTCGCCGAGGTAGACGTAGCCCACGCGGCCCAGGGTCGTCGGGGCGCCTTTCCAGATGAAGCGGCGCGGCAGCTCCAGCGGCGGCCGGTCGGCGGCGGGCCCGGGCGCCGGCTCGGCGGCCTTGGCCGGCGCGGCGGGCTGAGGCGCCGGGGCCGGGGCGGGCCTGGCCGCGGGCGGCGTCTTCGCGGGCGTCTGGCTCCGAGCCTCGCGCAGGGGCTCGAGGTCGATCCACTCGCCCTCGCCGCTCTGGGCGTGCGCGCTGCGCACCGCGAGCAGGGTGAGGACGAAGAGGGTGACGGCGAGGGGGCGCGGCAGTCGGATCATGGCTCCTCCCGGGAGCGGCGCGGCGGCTGGGAAGCGGTCGGCCTGGACGCTTTCTCGCCGGCTGGCCGGGCGTCTCGCGCGCAGGCGCCGGCCAAGCGGCGCCTGCAGGCCCGCTTACGAGAAGCCCTCCCGCCGCCGACGCGACGGGAGGGCTGACATCAAGGAGCGTTCCAGGCGGTCGCCTCGCCCCGGGAGCTAGGGCGTGATGAACGCGGGCGGGCTGAGGAGGCTCTCCTCGCCGCCGCGCACGGCGCTCACGCAGAAGTAGGTGTAGACGTAGAGCGAGTCGCAGAGGCCGGCCTGCTCGCAGAGCACGGGGTCGACGTAGGCGAG
>VGXI01000357.1 GCA_016873475.1 bacterium
CCCCGCTCGCGCCGGCTCGTGAAGCTCATGGACCGCCTGCTCGCCCCCGTCTGGGTCGACCGCGGCGCCTCGGCCGCCCAGAGCCTGGCGGCGATGGACCGCGCGCTCGCCGCGGGCGACAGCCTGATCCTCTTTCCCGAGGGCACGCGCGGCGAGCCGGGCCTGCTTGCGCCCTTTCGCGGCGGCGTCGGCTGGCTGCTCGAGCGGCACCCGGAGCTGCCCGTGATCCCGGCCGCGCTGAGCGGCCCCGAGCGCGCGCTGCCCCGCGGCGCCGCGCTGCCTCTGCCGGTCTGGAACCGCGTGCTGCTGGGGCCGGCCCGGCGCCTCACGGGCCCGCCGCGGGCGCTGGCGCTCAGCCTGCAGGGCGAGGTCGCCGAGCTCGTCGCCGCCGAGCGCGCGCGCCGGCAAACGCGCCATACACCGCGCCGCGCGACGCGCACGCTGGCCGTGCTCGGCATCGACGGCTCGGGCAAGAGCACCCTGGCCCGCGAGTTGGCCCTTGCCCTCTCGGCGGGCGGCAGCACCTGCCTCGTGGGGGATGCACTTTCGCGCTACGCCAGCGGCGAGGCCCAGGCCCTGCAGCCCCTGCCCACCGAGCGCCTGCGCCAGCGCCTCAGCCGTCGCGCGAAGTCGGCGAAGAGCCTGGGCGGCTACAAGCTGCCCAAGCTGGCCGAGCTGCTGCTCAGGGAGGACCTCCTGCGCGAGTGCCGCCGCTGGTACGACCCCGACTGGGTGCTGCTCGACGGCTCGCCGCTCTTGAACCTCGCTGGCTGGCTCGCGCTCTACCGTCCCGGCGAAGTGGACCCCGACTTCGCCGCGGCTGCGCTGCTCCAGCTCGCCGGCCGCGGCAGCGCCGCCGCGCGGCGACGCCACCCCGAGCTCCGCCGCCTGCGCGCGCTCGTACCCTTCCGGCTCGAGCTGCCGGCGGCGGCGGTGCTCATCGAACTGCCGGCCGAGATGGCCGTCGCGCGCATCGCCTCGCGCGGTGAAATGCGACAGGTGCACGAAACGGTCGAGAAGCTCGCGCTGCTCCAGCGCTCCTATGCGGCCGTCTGCGCGGCTGCCGAGGCACGGCTCGGCTTGCCCGTCCTGCGGCTGGACGGGACACAGCCGGTCGAACTGCTCACGGATGCCGCCGCGCGCTTCGCGCGCGGCCTGGGGGAGGTGGCCAATGGCTAGCAAGGACGCTCGCATCGAGGTGATTGCCACGGCGGTCTCGGGCTCGATCGCGGACTGGGGCAAGGTGCAGCGCATCGAGCCGCTCTTTCGCGAGGCCGGCTGGACGAACCTGCGCCTGACGGCGATCGAGGGCCACCGCGAAGCCCGCGCGCGAGCGGCCGAACTGGTGCGCGACGGCGCGCGGATCCTGATCTCCGCCGGCGGCTCGGGGACCTTCAACGCGGTGCTTGCGGGCATCCTCGACGCCGAGCCGCCGCTCGCCGAGATCCGCCTCGGCTTCCTGCGCAAGGGCTCGGCCGATCTCATCGGCAAGGTGCTCGGCATGCCCGACGAGATCGAGGCCGCGGTGCGCGTCTTCTCGGAGGCGATCGCCGCCGACCGCACAGAGCCCTGCGATCTGCTGCGCGTCGAGGCGCCGGGCACGGGCCTGCCCGTGAAGCACTTCGTCGGCTACGGCGGCGCCGGGCTCTTCGGACGCATTCCGCACTTCACCGAGAACCGCTTCATGAAGTGGTACAAGGGCGTCCTCGGCCAGCTCTTCGGCGACCTCGGGCCCTTCACCACCGGCATGAGCCTGGCCGTCGGCGAGCGCGTCCTCAAGGCACCCTTCACGAAGCGGCGACACTGGCGGCTCACGGTGGACGGCGCCGAGGCCGCGAGCGGCCGCTTCCAGGCCTTGATCCTCGTGAACGGCTACCTGGGTCCGCAGCTCGCCTACAGCGAGGACACGCTGGGCTCCGGCCGCTTCCACTGCTACGCCCTGCGCGACCGCGGCGGCTTCTCGCTGCTGCGCCAGGCGGCGGCGGCGCGCAGCGGCGCCATCCGCCGCGATCCCGCGCGCTGGGGGATGGAGCACTACGCGGCGACGAAGACGCTCGAGATCGCCTGCGACCAGCCCTTCCCGCTCACCGTCGAAAA
>VGXI01000358.1 GCA_016873475.1 bacterium
TGAATCCCCTTCGCGCTGCTCTGTGTGCTGCTCTATCTCGTCGGGCGGGAGAAGCTGCTGGCGGGCCGGGCGCGGTAGGGGCCGGCGAGGCCGCCGGGTGCGGGACGTCGTTCGATTGTGCTCGTCTATCTCGTGAGATGCTCGGTCACGAAACGGCGAGGAGTGAGAACAGCGATCGCTTCGAAACCCGAGCAGCGGAGAAGCGCCTTGTCACCGCTGACGACGATTCTAGCGCCCCCGCCGATGGCACAAGCAAGGAACTTGTCATCGTGGGGATCGTCGCAGACCGGCTCGGGAAGCGGGGCTGGCTGGATCAAGTGCGAGCGGATCATGACGAGGCCAAGAATGGGATGGGGATCGAGCTGGGGAAACTCTAACTGAAGCTCCAGCGCGACGCGAGTGTACTCCGCTAGGATATCGGGACTTGTGACCAGCTCGAGCCGTCCACGGCGCCACGTATCCAGAATCTCGTATGGAGGCCCGGAGAAGAAGATGCCCGAGATGAGAACGTTCGTATCGAGGACGATCCTCATTTCTTGGCGCGGGCACGCGAGACCGCGCCGGCTACGTCGCCCTTCCGGAGGCCGGAGCGTCGTGCTTGCGAGCGCGCCTCAGCGATCAGGCCATCGAACTCGGCGATGGAGGGCGGCGAGATGACCTTGAGAATCACCACATCCCCTTCTCCCAGCACAAGGAATTGCACCCCGGGGAGGAGCCGCAGCTTCTGGCGGACCTCCTCGGGAATGACGACCTGCCCCTTGGACGACAGGCGCGTGGTAGCCGGCAAACCCATTTGAGCCTCCTGATGGGGATCTTACCAGTAAGATCATAGTCCGTCGAGGCTCGCAGCGCAAGGGGGCTGTCCAGGCTCAGGCCACCTGCAGGTCAAACCCCAGGCGCTACCCGCAGACCCGAAGCGGCAGACAGGTGCCTGCCCTTCTCAGCCCGAAGCTCGGTGCTACCCCATCGATAAGCACTACCCCCGGGGCGGGATTGGGGTCCGTGATTGCGTCAGCCCAGCCGTCGGCTAGCCGCTTCTACTGGGTGCGGCCATCGGCGTTACCAAGGGCCAGACGGTTCAGGTGATAGCGGACGCTGCTCTCATCGGCGCCGAGGATCTCGGCGATCCGACGCCGGCTCTGGCCGCGCTCGGCCAGGTACTTGAGACTCATGCGTGCCTCCTGCATGAGCGTCACGGCCGGTCCCCGCCCGCGACAGGCGGGAGTCTGCCGGACCGGCGCCAGGATGTCAGGAGGAGGGGTGCGGGAATCTGGGTGTCGCGTTAGCCCCAGGATAGGCTGCCGCGCTGTAGGGGCGCTGCGCATTTCGAGCAGCGCCTTGCGATGGAAGTACTGGAATCCGTCCACGGTGACCACGTAGCCCTGCCGGGCCAACTCGCCGATCGAGGCCGCAAGGGATCGAACCAGCGCTGCCGGCGAGGCTCTCGCATAGGCGGTCGAGTTCTTCTCGACGGCCGCAAGAGCCCCGATTGGTTTGGTTTACGGTTGCCATGGCGCTAAGGTAGAAAACCCTACCTTAGCGACCCGCCTTTGGCAGGTTCTGAGCTTGAGGAGCGACAGGCCGATCGCCGCGGCGACCTCGCGCGTGGCGGACCTCCACCAGCCCCCGGGGGCGGGTTGCCCGCTGCCCGCGGCTACTTGCCACGGCGCGCGGCCGCGATGTCGCAGGTCACGCTTCCGAGGCCGCGCGGTAGGCGTGCTCCACGAATCGATTCCAGCCCTTCTGGGTTCTCGACTCGACCACCCAGCGGAATCCGCCGCCGGCTTCCGGCCAGTAGGCCATCCGCGCCCGGCCGGCCGGCATGTCCGCCTCGAAGCCCACGGCTTCGGGGTGCAGGTCGGTCACGTCCGCCAGCACGCCATGCGAGCGCTTGCCGTCGGACGCGAAGGACCAGAAGCAGACCACACCGTCGTCCCCCGCACCGATCAGCGCGTGCTCCTCGTACACGCGGCTGGAGCCGGCGGCGCCGAACTCCCAACTGGCTTGCAGGCGGAGGAAGTGGCCGCCGAGGATCGGCTCCAGCAGCCGACGGCAGCGAACCGGACCCATCGGCGAATCGCTCTCGGCAACCCA
>VGXI01000359.1 GCA_016873475.1 bacterium
CGGCGACGCCGAGCCGCGTCTTCGCCGCCTTCGCGCAGGCAGAGCAACTCGCCCAGTGGTGGGGACCCAGCGGCTTCACGAACACTTTCGCGACCTTCGACTTCAAGCCCGGCGGCCGCTGGGTCTTCGTCATGCACGGCCCCGACGGCACCGACTACCCCAACCAGTCCGTCTTCCGCGAGATCGTGCCCGACGCGAAGATCGTCATCGAGCACGTCAAGGGGCACTGGTTCCGACTCACGGTGACCCTGAGCGCGCGCGGCGACCAGACGCACCTGGCCTGGCTGCAGGAGTTCGAGAGCGCCGAGGTTGCCGACGAGCTGCGCGCCATCGTGGTCCCCGCCAACGAGCAGAACCTCGACCGGCTGGAAGCGCTGCTCGCCGGCCGGCCGGCTGCATCCGCCGAGTGAGTGTGGGCTCGCTCCCTGACCAGTCGGCTGCGCGGCTTGCCGTTCTGTGCCGCCATTGGAGGGCAAACCCCTAATTCGGTGGCGAATCGCCAAGTAACTCTTGCCAATCTGCGTCCCAATCGCTAGAATAACCCCCAATGGGAACGCAAGACGGCAAGCCTCAGCGACCGCGGGATTTCTTCGCCAGCCACCCGGTCTTCACCCACGCGGAGTTCATCCGGGCGCACACCGGGACCGGCAGGAGCCAGCACACCAGCAACTCCCTGCTGGCCGAGCGCATCGCGACGGGCAGCCTGCTTCGGATCAAGCGCGGGGTGTACGCAACGGTGCCGGTCGGGACCGACGCTGCCAACTACCAGCCACCGCCTCCCCTGGTGGCCACGAAGCTGGCCGACGACGCGGTCGTGGCCTACCACTCTGCCCTCGAGTTTCACGGCCGCGCCTACTCGCTGTGGACTCGCGAGCAGTACCTGACCGCAGGCAGGCTGGCGCCCCTCCGCTTCCGTGGCGTCGAGTACATCGCCGTGCAGGCACCGCGAGCCGTTCGCGATCTTGCCGACTTCGGCGGGGGAATCGAGGTGCGACCCTACGCCGAAGGCGCCGTGCGGGTGACCACCCTGGAGCGAACCTTGGTGGATCTGCTCCACGCGCCGGGGCAGGGCGGCGGTTGGGAAGAGATCTGGCGCAGCCTGGCAATGGCGGACTACTTCGAGCTCGATGCCGTCCTGGACCATGCCTTGCTCATGGGTTCGGCGCTGACCGTCGCTCGCATCGGCTTCTTCCTGGAGCAGCACCGCGAAAGCCTGATGGTGCCCGACGCCTTCCTGGCTCGCCTCGCCGCGCATGCACCTCCCCAACCCTTGTACCTGGATCGCCAGCGGAAGTCGGGCCGGCTGATCAAGCCGTGGAACCTGATCGTTCCCAAGACGGTGCTGGAGCAAGCGTGGGAGGAACCGCATGAGGATCGGGCCTGATCAACTCCGACGGGCTGCGGCCGAGACAGGATTCCACGCCGGCGCACTTGAGAAGGTCGGACACCTGATCGACCTCTTGCAGGCGATCTTCCGCCACCCCTACCTCAAAGACCGGCTCGTGCTCAAAGGTGGAACCGCGCTCAATCTATTCCTCCTCGATCTGCCGCGCCTGTCGGTGGACATCGACCTGAACTACATCGGGGCGCTGGACCGCGAGACCATGCTCGCGGAGAGGCCCGAGGTTGACAGGGCGCTCCAAGCCGTCTTCAAGCGGCAAGACCTCGAGGTTAGGCGGCTACCTGGAGAACATGCCGGTGGGAAATGGAGACTTTCCTTCGCCCGCGTCGAGGGCGGTCGTGGCACACTGGAGGTCGACCTCAACTTCCTCATGAGGGTCCCGCTCTGGGCACCCCAACGTCGGGATTCGCGGCAGATGTTGGGGGGACTCGCCGCCGGGATCCCCGTTGTCGACCTGCACGAGCTGGCCGCGGGCAAGCTAGCCGCACTCTTCAGTCGGATCGCTGCGCGTGACCTCTTCGACACCGTCAACATCCTGTCTCACCGAGAACTGGATCCTGCTCTGCTCAGGCAGGCTTTCGTGGTCTCTGGTGCGATGAGTCGACGAGACTGGCGGGACCTTCGCATTGAGGATGCGGCCATGGATCCGCGAGACGTAGCCCAGAAGCTCCTGCCCATGCTGCG
>VGXI01000360.1 GCA_016873475.1 bacterium
CCCCGCCGCCTGGCGCCGCCAGGGCTCGCTGCGCGTCGAGAACGCCCGCACGGGCGACGTCTTCGCCCTGGGCACCGATCTGCTCGACGACATCGAGCAGAACCGCGCAGCGCTGGACATTCTCGCCGCGGCCGGGCGCCTGGCGATCCCAAGCCTCGTCGTGCACGGGGAGGCGGACGAGGCGGTGCCCCTGGCCGAGGGCGAGGCGATCGCGGCCGCGCTGGGTCCGCGCGGCCGCCTGCTGCGCATCGCCGGCGCCGGCCACACCTTCGGGGCCGCGCACCCGCCGGCGCCGGCGGCCCCGGCGGCCCTCGAGCTCGCGCTGGCCGCCACGCTCGCCCACTTCGGCCAGCACCTGCGCTGAGTTCGTCTAGACGCCCTCCGGGCTCTCCGCGGCCGCGCCCGGCGGCGAGCGGCGCGCCTGGTTGGCCAGCGCCGCCTGGGCGTTGCGGGCGAGGCGCCGTTCGCCCGCGCGCAAGAGGGCCGTGCCCGCGAATCGCGCGAGGAAGGCGGGGCGGTCCAGGTCCAGCAGCTCGACGAGCAGGGGCCGCTGCAGCTCCGGCCGCGCGGCGAGGTCGGGCTCGCGGGCGCTCGGCGCCTCGCGGTTCCAGGGACAGACCTCCTGGCAGATGTCGCAGCCGAAGACATGGTCGCCAAGGAGGGCGGCCGTCGCCGGCGCGAAGGCGCCCTTGGCCTCGATCGTCAGCGTGCTGATGCACACGCGCGCGTCCAGCCAGCCGGGCCGGCTCGGGTGGAGGGCGCCCGTCGGGCAGGCCTCCAGGCAGGCCGCGCAGCTGCCGCAGCGATCCGCGACCGGCGCGTCCGGCGGCAGGACGAGGTCCGTGAGCAGGGCGCCCAGGAAGCAGTAGGAGCCCAGCTGCGGGTCGATGAGCAGGGTGTTCTTGCCGATCCAGCCCAGCCCGGCCGCGGCGGCCAGGGAGCGCTCGAGCAGGGGCAGCACGTCGACGCAGACCCGCGAGCGCCGGGCGCCCCAGTCGCTGAGCAGCCGGTCGCCGGCCACGCGCAGCTTGCGGCCGAGCACGCGGTGGTAGTCGCGCCCCCAGGCGTAGCGGCTCACCCAGCCGCGGCCGGGCTCGCGCGGCGCCAAGCTGCCGGGGTCGGGCAGGTGGTAGTTCAGCGAGACGAGGACGAGGCTGCGCGCCCAGGGCTGCACGGCGCGCGGGTCCCGCCGCGCCGCCGCCTGCCGCTCGAGGTAGCGCATCGGCCCGGCATAGCCGCGGGCCAGCCACTCGCGGTAGCGCGCGTGATCGGCGACGGGGCCGGCGGCGAGGAAACCGACGCGGTCGAAGCCGAGGGCGAGCAGATCGCGCTTCAGGCGCGCCGCCGCCAGCGGGTCGAGGGGGGATGCCGCCGCCTGCGTCATGCCGGGCAGGCTAGCACGCGGCCCCGGCGCTCGCCAGGCGCCTAGAGGCGGAGCGCCAGGCCGGCCTCCGCCACGAGCGCGCGGTAGATGGCCTTGACGTCGTCCCGCGGCAGCGTGAGCGTGATCACCGGCTCGTGCGCGGGCAGCTGCCGCTGGACGAGCTTCGTGAAGGCGCTCCAGGCTTCCGTGCGGCGGGAGTGCCAGCGCAGGCTGTCCTCCAGGGCCTTGGCGGCCTCGGCCGGCGGCTCGGCCTGGCGCAGGTCCAGGGTGAGCCCGCCGTCGATGCGCAGGATGTAGAAGAGATCGGGTGCCTCGGGCTTGAAGTTGCGCGGGCCGAGCTGCTTGGCCTCGAGCGTGTCCCTGGGCGCCACCTCGACGCGGATCGGCTCCTTGGGCAGGGTGGCCAGCTCCTCCACGATGCCGAAGGGCCGCGCCAGCCGCTCGCGGAACTCGCGCCGCTCCAGGCGCCGCGCCAGGAGCGCGCTGCGGTCGATCGCCTGGATCCGGCAGCGCCGCACGGCGACGCCGCGCACCTCGATCACGGCCAGGCTGTCGACCAGGTCCAGGGCCAGGCAGGGCGCCCCGCGCCCGCTCAGCTCCAGGCGCGCCTTCCAGAAGGCCTCGTCGAGGATGAGGCGCAGGGCCTCGCCGCGCGGGGCGGCCGCGTCGGGCGCCTCCGGCCCCGCCGGGG
>VGXI01000361.1 GCA_016873475.1 bacterium
CCCCGCCGACGCTGCCGAACTGGCTCCAGCCGCCGAAGCTCGCCCCGCTCTGCCCGGCGATCTCGAAGCTCGGATTGGCGAGGATGCACTGGCCACGCGCGCCCGCGGGCAGGCCCGCCGCGGCGAGCGCGATCAGGGCCAAGGTGAGTAGCGCCTTCGCGGATCCCATGCGAGGTCCCCCTTGCGGGCGCGCCTCTCGGAAGGGGCCAGGCGCGCGGTTACTCATTCCTGGCGGAGCGCGGCCTCCTCGACGCCGACCACGATGCGCTCGATGCGGCCGTCCCGCGCGAACAGCGAGGCTGCCAGCTCGGATGCGAGCCGGTTGCCCCGGGTCTCCTGCGCGGAGCCGTCGGCGAAAGCAACGCGGATCCGCGGCGGCGCCGCCGTGAGCTCGTAGACCACCGGCACCTGGCAGAGCGTGAAGGCGAGGCTGCCGGGGAATAGCGGCAGCCGGCGCGTCCGACCCTGGAGGTCGAGGACCGCGAAGTCCGCGCCCTCGCTCAGGAATTCATGCGCACGCAGGAGCAGCGGCGCAAAGCGCAGGCCGCCGGCTTCCATCCGGATGCCCAGCTCGCCGCGCCGCGTGAGGATCTCCTCCTTCACCTGCCCCGTCATGCCCGGCTGCTGCGCGCCGCCCTCGGGCGGCGTGTGCGAGTAGGGGTCGGTCGGGAAGGCGCCGTACTCGACCACCGTCTTCTCGTAGCCGAGGCCCGACCGGACGCGGAAGTACAGGCGCGCCAGGTCGGCCTGCAGGGAGGCCGGCAGGCCCTCGCGCTCGGCGCGCAGGAGGTTTTCCTGCACGGCGAGGAGCAGCTTGGCGACCATGTGCCAGTAGATGCAGCCGATGCCTTCATAGGCGTACATCACGCCTGAGCGACCCGTGTAGGAGCGGTGCCGGAAGACGTCCTCGAAGAGCGCGAGCACGGCGCCGCGGTCGGCGGCGACGGCATCTCGCCAGGCGAGCTGCTGCGCCAGCGCGTCGAGCGCCGCGGCCAGGTCGCGCTCGCTGCGCAGTGCGCCCGCAAAGCGGTAGGTGCCGACGGCGTCGCGCGCGATCAGCGAGCGCTCGTTTGCTTCGAGCAGCGCCGTCAGGAGCGGGATCGCCGTCACGCGGTCCGCGGGCACCGCGTTCCGGGCCAGGAAGCCCGGTCGCTCTTGCCGCGGGTAGAGCAGGAAGCTGCGCTGGCTGCGCCGGTAGAGGCCGCTCGCGAAGAGCCGCTCGAGGATCGCCAGCGCTTCCGCCGGCGCCACTGCGCCCGAGCTGAGTACGGCGACTTGACCCTCGAGCATCTCCTGGAGACGGACGAGCCGCGCGCTCCGACCATCGGCGGCCGGCTCCAGCAGGTTGTAGGAGTGGTAGAGCCCGTCGACACGGCGATTGGCGGCGATGCCCCAGTCGACCCAGCGCAGGGCGCTGCGGCAGAAGTCGACGACCTGCTGCAACGCGAGGCCGCGGCGTGCCGAGAAACCCTGCCGATAGACCGTTTCGCGGTAGCTGGAGAAGGCGCTGCCGACGGCATCGAGCAAGCGCTTGCGGTCGCCGGGCGTGAGCGCGCTGCCCGCGAGCAGCGCTTCCTCGTTGTCGAGAATGCTCGCGATCCGCTCGAACCACTCCACGACCTCGACGGCCACGGGCAGCGTGCGCTCCGTGTGCTCGGCGAGCAGATCGGCGAGGAAGGCCAGATAGCGTCGCAGGTAGCAGAGCGTGACGACCGAGAGGCCGCCTGCGGCGAGCGCGTTGTTCGCGTCGTTCCACTCCGGCCGCTGGGTGTTCATCCAGATGCCGCCGTCGGGAACGAGATTCGAGAGCTTGCTGAGGGCGGGCACGAGCAGCTTCTCGAGCAGGTTCGCGTGCTGCACGGCGCCGTCGGGGCCCAGCAGCAGCTTGCCGTCCGTACCCAGGCGGCCGACGCGCTCGGCGATGCGCGCCGCGCGCTCGGCGTCGAACTCGATCGTCGCGCGCGGGTCGCGCAGGAGCTCCGCGTAGGGCTTCAGGCGATAGGGCACCTCGGCGTAGCTGAAGATCTCCGCGTCGAGGAGCGCGCCCAGCGCGGCGGGATCGTGGGG
>VGXI01000362.1 GCA_016873475.1 bacterium
TTTTCCTCGGCCCCGAGGCCGGCGAACTGCGCGGCGAGGGCGGGGTGGATTTCGCCGGCCTGGGCGCTGAGGGCGCCCAGCGACAGGCAAGCGAAGAGCAGGCTGGCGATGCGGCGCATTGGAGACCTCCCCCGACACTGGTGCGGCCTCCATTGTACTCTAGAGGAGAGGGCAGCGGCAATCAGTGCGGGCCGGCGGTCCCGGGAGCGGACGCGCCGTGCATCGCGAGCAAGGGATCGCAGTCCGCCAGCGTGCCGCCCATCTGCTCGGCCGCGGCGCGGCAGCCGCCGAAGCAGCGCGGCCAGCGAGCGCAACCCACGCAGGCTTCCGGGATGGTTCGGCGCCAGCGTTCCAGGTAATCGCAGGCGAGGAGCTCGGCCAGGGGCTCGGCGAACAGGTTGCCGAAGACAACTGGCGAGTGGTTGCACAGGCGCAGGTTGCCGTCGAGGTCGAGCACCAGCGGGCGACGCGCGGCATCGGCGCTGCAGCTCGTGAAGCGCAGGTGGCGATAGGCGTGCGGATCGACGAGGCAGTGGGGGACGCCGACATTCGAGGTGAGCTTGAGTCCCAGTGCGGCGGCCTGCGCATCCGCCGTCGCGAAAGCCTCGCGCAGCTGCTCCAGCGTGGGCAGGAGCGCCGGCAGTTCCGCGAGTCCGCGACCACCGGGATTGAAGCGATTGATCATCACCTGACGGAGTCCGCGGTTCGCGAGGAAGGCGAGGGTGTCGGCGAGTCCCGTGCAGTTGTCGCGCGTCAGGACGACCACGGGAACGACCCGCGCGCCCAGCGCCTGGAGCTGATCCAGCGAGCGCAGCACCCGCTGCCACGAGCCGGGCTTGCCGGTGAGCGCATCGTGCACGGCACACTCGGCGGAGAGCAGCGGCAGCTCGAAGATCGACATGCCGAGTTCCACGAGCGCCGAGTAATCGTCCCGCGTGCCCACGGTGCCGTTGCTGATGATGTTCACCGCCGCGCCCTGCAGACGGCAGAGCAGCACCAGCTCGGGCAGGCGCTCGGCGAGCAAGGGCTCGCCCCCGGTGAAGCTGACGCTGCGCGGCGCGGCCACTGCGAAGAGACGGCGCAACGCGCGCTCCGCGCGTGCGAAACGGGGCGCCGCCGGGGCCACCATCTGCGGCGTGGGTGCCTGCCAGGGCGCGTAGCAATAGCGGCAGGCGAGGTTGCAGCGCGGCGTCACCTCGAAGACGACGGCGGCGAGTGTCGGGCGCGCTGCGCGTCTCATGGCCGGCCGAGGACCGTGAGCTCGTACTGTTCGATCATCAGGCGCGGTTCGAGATCCACCGCAGCGCTGCGGTACAGGCGAAGCATGCCCCTGGCCGACAAGTGGTCGGGATCGAGCGTGAGGCTGAAGGCCTCGCTCGATTCGTCGAAGGCGCCGTCGAGCGGTACGAGGTCCCCGCGCTGCAGTTCGGTCTCCTCGAAGGTCAACTGGAAGGAGAACGCGCTGCCGGTCGGTGCGAGGATCTCCCCTGTCAGCACGCTGCCAGCCGCGAGATCGAGGACGAGGCCGCTGGGCGTCTCGAAGGGCGCATCGAAGTCGATGCGATTCTGGGGCATCGGCTCATAGCAGGTCACGCCGCCCCCACGGTCGCAGCCCGCCGCAGCGCCATTGACGCCGAGCAGCAGCGCGCCGATCCGCAGCTTGCGCCGGATCAGCCAGGGGTGTCCGCGCGTCAAGCGAACGAGGCCGGAAATGATGAGGAAGGCCGCCGCCAAGCCGACAGCGGCGATGGGGAGAGCGATCTCCTTGCGGATCATCCGACTACCTCCCGCGAGTGGTTCTGAGCAGGGGCGGGTCGGTAGCGAGGGGCGCTAGGCGAGTCTCCCGGTTGGGCCCAGTGCCACGGGGCCAGGGGAGCCCAATGGCACGGCCCAAGCATAGCGCGAGCATGGCCAAGCGCGCAAGCGCCGCGATGCTACTTCGCCGGCAGGGGCAAGGTCATCGCCACGGCGTGGTCGATCGTGATGCCCAGCGAGATCGAGGGCGTGATGTCCGCACTCGCGGCGCACGACGGGGCGGCGGCTGCGCGGCTCACCCCTG
>VGXI01000363.1 GCA_016873475.1 bacterium
ACGGCGAGGGCAACCAGATTCGCCTGGGCCGGCGCCACGGACAGCAGTAGGCTGAGTCAACCAGTCCGCTCGAGCCGGCTCCCGCAAAGGAGCCGGCTCGGGCCTTTCGTTTCGGGAGTCGCATGCGCAAGGCTCGCCAGATCGCCATTGCCGCACTGCTCGCCTCGGGGCTCAGGGCGATCTTCGCGTCTGCGGGCGAAGCAGAGCTTGCCGGCCCGCGCCGCTGGGAGCTCGGCCTGGGCGCCCACGGCGGCTGGGCCCATTTGGAAGAGGCCGCCCCGGACGGCTTCGCGCTCAGCGAAGGCCCGGGCTACGGCGTCCTCCTCGGCGCCGGCTATCGCCTCCCGCCGCGGGGGACGCTCACGCTCACCGTCTTCGGCGGGCGCCACGATGCCGACCAAGTTCCCGCGAGGGCAGAATGGAGCGCCGCCCTGCTCGGCCTGCGCTACGAGCTGGCCCGCGCCGGTAGCCTCGCGCCCTACCTGCACGGCGGCCTGGGCGGCGTGCACACGCGGATCCGCTCGGAGGGAAGACCCGGCGGCGGGGGCGGGCGCGCCGCTCGCGAGCAGCTCGAACTCGACGGTCTCGCCGGACTCCTCTCCGTCGGTCTAAGGCTAGCGCTCAGCCCGCGCGTCCAGCTCGACCTTGAGTGCGACCACCTCATCGTCAGCTACAACGATGAATCCGTCGTCCTCGAGAGCGGCTACACGGGCACGCGCATCGACAAGGCGGGCAGCTTCACGCGCCTCGCTCTCGTGGCGCGCCTGTCGCTGTAACGGCGCGGCTTCACCGCTGCCCAGACTTCTTTCTCGCCGACCTTGGCTTCAACTTCGGCTCGGGCTTGGCCTTGGTCTCGGCCCGGGACCGGCCCTTGGCCTTGCCCACCGCCGCTGACCTCTTCCTGGCTGCCCGCGAGCCCGAGGGCGGTTTCGCCTCGTCATCGAGGCAGCCCAGTTCCAGTCCGAAGAGCGCGGAGAGCCCCTCGAGCGGCAATACCCGATCGCTGCTCGGCCCGACGGCCCCCAGCGACTTTCCTGCGCCGGCCCTGCTGATGAGATCCTGCGCGTCGACGCGGCGCAGCGCGAAGAGCAGCGCCGGCTCTTCGTCCAGGCGGGCGCCGACGCCGTAGAAGACAGCCGCAACGTGCTTGCACATCGAGGCCCAGTCCGGGCAACTGCAGGAGAAGCGGATCTCGGCCGGCGCGGGGAAGAGGCCGGTCTGCGGCTGGCAGATGCGCGCCATGACTGCCTCTGACAGTCGTCCTTGCAGCAGCTCGACGAGCGAGTCGATGCTGCCCGCGCAGTCCTTGCAAATCGCCGCCCAGCGCGGCTTCGTCACCGGCGCAATCGCCACTTTCACTCGGTAGAGCCGCGTGCCGCTGACCGTGGCTTCGATCGCTCCGGGCGCGATCCTTAGCTCGATCACGGCGCCCTGGCGCCAGTAGGTCCGCCCGCGGGGAAGCCGGTTGGCATAGTCGCTGTAGTGTTCCAGGTTCGTGCACCAGGCCCGGCCCCAGAAGGTCCTGGCGATGCCACGGCCCGCCAAGGCAGGGGGCGGGGGCAGGGACGCGTTCGGCGCCAGCATTCGCAGCGCAAGCTCGATCCGGCGCCGCCGCTCGGCTGCGGTGAGCGCGGGCTTGCGACGATACCGACCGAAGGGGCTCACGCATTACTCCTTCAACGCGGTCTTCAGATCGAGCGCGACGAGCCTCAGCAGTTCCTCATCGGCCAGTTCGGTCAGATTCAGCTCGCCGCCCCCTTCGAGCAGATCCCGCGTGAGTCGGGCCTTGGACTCGATCAGCGCGTCGATGCGCTCCTCGAGCGTACCGCGGCAGATGAACTTGTGAACGAGCACATTGCGCGTCTGGCCGATCCGGAAAGCGCGATCGGTGGCCTGGTTCTCGACGGCCGGATTCCACCAGCGATCGAAGTGCAGCACGTGCGAGGCGGCTGTGAGATTGAGGCCCAGACCGCCAGCCTTGAGGGACAGCACGAAGAAGGGCACGGCCTCGTCCTCCTGGAATCGCCGCACCAGGCGG
>VGXI01000364.1 GCA_016873475.1 bacterium
CGGCCGCCAAGTGATTGAAATTGCTCGGTCGAGCATGGTCGTTTGTAACTACAGGACGGTTGGCTCCCCGTTGGGAGGGGTCGGGGGATCGAGTTGGGCGATGCCCAGCGCGGAGAGGATGCGCTCGGCGCGCGCACTTCCGCGGGTTACGGAGCGCTTGAAGGTGCCGGCGATCTTGAAATCAACGACCCGCACCGACCTGAGAATTTGAAGGGCCTCGGTGGCGGAGAAGTCGAGGCCGGCAGCCTTGAGCTTCTTCTCGATGGCGCGATGGAGCAGGAAGGCGAGCGCGGCGACGAACACGTGCGCCTCGACGCGTTCGTCCGTGCGGTGGAACACGGGGCGCAGGTCGATGACGTCTTTCAGGTTCGAGAAGGCGCGCTCGACCTCGCTCAATTCCTTGTAGATGCTCACCGCCTCGACGGGGGTGAGGTTCTGCTCCTCGGTGGCGATGACGTACTTGCCCTCGTAGGCCTGCTCGCGGGCCAGGTTGGTGGGGTGCTCGAAGAAGCGAAAGCCCCCCTCCTTGAATTCCCAGGCGTAGTAGCGATGGCCGTGGTGCTGCTCGAGAATCTTGGCCGCGGCCGCGCCGATTTTCTCGGGCGCCTTGAGCTTGCCGTGCTTGACCCGGCGCTCCAGTCGCTCGAGCTTTTCGCGCACGCGTTGCATCGCCTTGAGACGCTCGGCCTGCTCGTACACGAGCCGCTCTTCACTGCGCACGACGAAGATGCGCACGCCGGGCTGCTCGCCTTGGACTTCTTGCACCTCGGTCTTGGGCGGCGCGTTCTTCTCGCCCGCCGCGATTCCCACCGGGCACTGCGTCCAGGGGCCCGTGGCGCTCTCGATGTGGCGGTAGACGTCCTCGCGTCGGCGGCGGTTCAGGCCGACGAGGTAGCCCTGTTGGTGCGCGCGCAACAGCGCGATGTTGTCCGAGGTGACCATGCCGCGGTCGCCGACGAAGACCACGCGCCGCAAGCCGAAGCGTTTGTCCAAATCCTCCAGAATCTCCGGCACCGTCTTGGCGTCGCGCAGGTTGCCGCGGAAGACCTGATGCGTGATGGGCCAGCCGTCGACCATCACCAGGCCGACGAGCACTTGGCGGTTGCGCGGCTTGCCGTCCCGGCTGTGTCCGTGCGCGCCGAGCCGCGGCGGTCCCTTGCCCTCGAAGTACGTCGAGGTCAGGTCGTACAGGACCAAATCGACCTTGAGCGAGAACAGGTCTCGCAGCCGCAGGAAGAGCTCCTGCTCGATGTCTGCTTTGCGCGCTTCGAGCTGGTCGAGCGTTCGATACCAGCGCTGCAGTTGACCGAACGCCACGCGCACCCGCGGGCGGGAGCTCCTGCGCCGCTCCTCGTCATCGCGCCATTGGGGCATGTAGCGCCGGCCACGCCGGTCGCAGACGAAATCGGTCTCCAGCCAGCGCGCCAGAGCGTGCTCGCTGCTCGGTTCGCACAGGCGGTTGGTGACCAGCACCCACGCTCGGTCCGAGAGCGTGACTCCATCCTGCACGCCTCGGCCACCCATGCGCTCGAGCATCTGCTCCAAGCCCAGCTCGCGCCACAGCGTGCGGCTCACCAGCTCCGGTCCCCAGTCCCAGGCACCGATGGCCTGCACCCCGCTCGTCGAGGCGGCTTGGTCGCGCCGCCGCGGCTCGCCGCGCAGGATGGCAATGAGTTCGTCGAGGTGAGCCGCGAGAATGTCTTTGCGCCCGACGTTGAAGACGACGCGTTGCTTGTTCTTGCCGTTCTCGCGGTAGGCCTCGACGAGGCGCACGTACTCGTACTGCTTACCCTTGCCACCAGCCGCCTTGACGATGCTGAGGAACATCTCGTCTCCTGTGACTATCAGGATACGAGCTTATGTCTCACATGGCAAGCAGTATTTGGCACAGTTCTGTAACTACGGTTTTGGCACTGACGAGGAGGCTACGCGAGAAATTCACAGAGATTCCAAGAGGTTAGCGAAGGCTAGCGGCACTACCCACCCTCCGATTCGTTAAACATGGGCTAGCGCCGCGGCGCCGTCGCCAGC
>VGXI01000365.1 GCA_016873475.1 bacterium
CGGGACCACTGGTAGCACCCCGGCAGCATGACCGAGTGGTGGTACCTCACCGCGCAGCTCCAGGACCTGCACGACCCCGCCGCGCAGTTCGGCTTGCAGTTCACGCTCTTTCGCATCGGGCTGACGCCGGAGGCGCCGGCGTCCGGCTCGGCCTGGAGCGCCAGCGACCTCGTCATGGGCCACGCCGCGATCGGCGAGTTGGCGCCTGGCGCGGGCCGCCACCACTTCAGCGAGCTGCTCACGCGCGCGACGCCCCTGCTCGGCGGCTTCGGCAGCTACCCGGACACCCTGATCGCCTGGTGCCGAGCGCCGGCCGGCACGGACGCCCGTTGGACCCTCGCGTGGAACGGCGAGGCCTTCGACATCGCGATGGCCGACAGCGCGCAGGGCCTGGCCTATCGCCTCCAGACGCGACCGCTGAAGCCCCTCGTCTTCCAGGGCCCGAACGGCTACAGCCGCAAGGGCGCGGGGCCGACGTCGGCGAGCCAGTACGTCAGCTTCACGCGCCTGGCGGTGGAGGGCACGCTCAGCGTCGGCGGCCGCGAGCGGCGCGTGCGCGGGCTCGGCTGGTTCGACCAGGAGTTCGGCAGCAACCAGCTCGAGCCGCAGCAGGTGGGCTGGGACTGGTTCAGCCTCCAACTCGACGACGGCCGCGAGCTGATGCTCTACCAGCTCCGCGACCGCGCGGGTCGCGCCGACTGGCAGCGCGGCACGCTCGTCGACGCCGATGGCCGCGCGCGCTACCTCGCGCCCGGCGACTGGACGCTCAGCCCCGAGGGCGCCTGGGTGAGCCCCGCGACCAGGCTCCGCTACCCAGAGCGCTGGCGGCTGGCGCTGCCCTCGGCCGCGCTCGCGCTGACGATCGTCCCGCGCCTCGCCGCGCAGGAGAACGCGAGCCGGCTCAGCGGCCTGCACTACTGGGAAGGCGCGGTGGAGCTGCGCGGCGCGGGCGGCGAGCGGCTCGGGCAGGGCTACGTCGAGCAGACGGGCGTGGGCGGCGCCACGCGGCCCTCGATCTAGGAATCGGTGACGGAAGCGGGACCTTCGGGGAATCCGAAGCGGGGACTACGGCCGGCACCACCCGAGAGCCACCGAACCCCAGGCAGAGCGGCCCTTAGGCGCTGGCCAAAGCCGCCGCGTGGTCGTGGCATGCCAACTCGTGTTAGAATGGAGGGCGGCGACGCGCGGCCAATTGCAGCCGGTGGCGAGGAGCCTTGCCACGGTGCCGGTCGCCGGAGGAGGCTCTGATGCAAAGCTCCAGGTGGTTCGCTTCTAGATCTGTTGCCCATGTGGTCTTGGCGGTCTGCCTCGCTGCGATGGGAGGAAGGCCTTCGCGCGCCGACACCGTTGGGCACATGAACATCGACATCCACGACGGGATTCCCTTCGCCGCGATCTGGGATGCCTCGAGTGGTGCTGCAGTCGGCAACTTCATGACAGGCATCGACACCTGGGGGACCGGCTTCACAGTCGAGCGGGTCTGGTTCTACCACGGTGGGAACTACGCCGAGTCCGGGGTGCCCTTTCGGATCCATTTCATCCGCCGCGTGCTGATCGAGGGAGAGGAGACCTTTTGGCTCCAGTACTACTATGATAGCCAGACCACTTGCAATTATTGCTGGGAGGACGTTCCAATCGTTGTGTGGTTCGGAGGGCAGGGCTCGGACGCGGAGAACACTTTCGGCGTCTTCATCGAGCCGCTCGGGGGTGGAGTGGTGTCCCGTCCGCGGCTCTGGCGCGATCGCTACGTGAACCATCCGCACTCGGCGGCCCTGATTGGGGTGTACTGGAATCTGGCCTCAAACTCGGGCTCACCACCTGGAGACCGCGACCTCTACGGCCTGGACTACTACTTCAGCGACTACGGGTTCGGCGAGGTGCTCCTGGGCATGGAGATCTCGAGCGATGTCATCGTTGCTACGGAGCCGACCAGCTTCTCGGCGGTGAAGTCGCTGTACTGAAGCCGCGCCAGCTCAGCCAGCATTGGCGCCCCGATTCCGGAGGCCTCCGGGAGTGTTTCA
>VGXI01000366.1 GCA_016873475.1 bacterium
CCGAGGAGAACCTGGTCGCCGCCGAGTCGACGATCCGCGACACCGACATGGCCGCCGAGATGGCGACCTTCACCCGCAATCAGATCATGCTGCAGGCGGCCACGGCGATGCTCGCGCACGCCAACTCCGCCCCGCAGGTGGTCCTGCAGTTGATGGGCTAGGGCTTCGGGACGCCTGGCCATCCGGGCAATCCTCGGGGGCTCTCCGCCGTGAGGCGGGGAGCCCCTTTTTTCCGGCAGAGGGCTCAAGGGGCGGGACCGAGCGGCCGATAACCGGCCGGAGCCTCGGGAGGGCTCCAGGAGCTTTCACTCCGGGGCCGTCCGGGCCCCTAGCCGGGAGAAGCAGGCATGGCCGTGGGACTCAACTCGATTTCGGGCATTTTCAGCGGGATCGACTCCGCCTCCCTCGTCGACAAGATCATGCAGTTCGAGCGCCGGCCGGCCTACCTCCTGGAGGCGAACAAGGCGCGCGAGGAGCTGACCTTGGCCGGCTTCGGCGCGCTGGAGGCGGCCCTCGCCAATCTGCGCGGCGCCGTCGAGGGCCTGCGCCGGCCCTCCGACTTCCGGCGCATGCAGGTGAGCAGCTCCCAGGCGGAACTCCTGAGCGCCACGGCCGACCGCGGCGCGGCCGCCGGCGTCTACAACCTGCGCATCCAGCAGCTCGCGCAGAGCCACCAGGTCGTCAGCGGCGGATTCGCCGACGCCGAGACCAGCCTGGGCACCGGCACCGTGACGATCAGTCTCGGCGACGAGAGCTTCACGGTCTCGCTCACCCAGGGCAACGATAGCCTGCAAGATCTCGCGACGGCGATCAATCAGGCGGCCGGCGGCGTGACCGCGATGGTCGTCAACACCGGCGAGGGCACGTCGCCCTACCAGATCATCCTCTCCGGCAACGAGACCGGCGCCAGGCAGACGATCGGCGTCTCCACGGCGCTCACGGGCGGGACCGGGATCGGCTTCGGGACCGTGGCGGGCGTGGTCATCGAGAGCCAGAGCGGCTCGAGCAGCGTGACGAGCGGCGGGAACTTCACCGGGGACACGGACGCCGTCTACAGCTTCACGGTCAGTCAGGGCGGGGTCGTCGGCAGCGACACGATCCTGATCGACTGGACGAACGACGAGGGCGGCAGCGGCCAGATCACCCTCGATGCGGACTACGCCGGCGGGCCGGTGGTCGTGGCAGGCAGCCTGGCGCTCAGCTTCGGGGCCGGCGATCTCCAGGCCGGCGACGCCTGGAACGTCAGCGCCGTGAGCAGCACGATCCAGGCCGCGCAGGATGCGCTGATCAGCTTCGGCACCACGCTGCCGATCACGATCGCCAGCGCCAGCAACACCGTGAGCAATCTCATCAACGGTGTCTCCTTGAACCTCCTCGGCGCCGACGCCGACCAGACGATCACCGTCAAGGTCGAGCAGAACGTGGAGGGGCTGATGGAGAGCCTGCAGGGCTTCGTCGACAAGTACAACGGCGCCGTCGACTTCCTGCTCGAGCAGTTCGCCTACAATCCGGACACGGAGAAGGCGGGCGTGCTCCTCGGCGACCGCACGGCGATGCGCCTGGACTCGCAGATCCGCGGCGACGTGATGCGCGCGGTCGCCGGCCTCGGCAGCGAGTTCAGGCAGCTCGCGCAGATCGGCATCGGCACGAGCGTCGGCGAGAGCCTGAACGTCGACGGCAAGCTGAGCATCGACGAGGACACCCTGCGCGCGGCGATCCAGGACGACCTCGAGGGCGTCATCGCGCTGCTCGGCAGCACGGGCTCGAGCAGCGACGAGGATGTCGTCTTCCTCAGCGCCGGTCTCGGCGTCGTGCCGACGGGGGCGCTGGGCGGCTACTCCGTCGTCATCACGCAGGCGGCGACCCAGGGCAACTACACCGGCGGGGGGATCACGACGCCCAGCGGCGGCTCGCCCTTCGTGATCGGCGCGGGCAACAACCAGCTGCGCCTGAAAGTGGACGGCGTCGAGGGCAGCGCCATCACGGTGCCCGCCGGCAGCTCCACGAAAA
>VGXI01000367.1 GCA_016873475.1 bacterium
CGGCCACGGCGCGGAAGGCCCGGCCCTGCGGACTCTCGCCGTCGAGGGCGCTAGGCAGGCCGCGGTCGCCGCGCTCGCGGATGGTCGAGGCCAGCGGCAGCTCGCCCAGGAAGGGCAGGCCGATCGCCTCGGCCGCGCGCTTGGCGCCGCCGCTCCCGAAGACGTCGTCGCGCTCGCCGCAGTGCGGACACGTGTAGTAGCTCATGTTCTCGACGATGCCGAGCACGGGCGTCTTCAGCATCTCGAACAGGGTGATGGCCTTCTGCGCCACCTGGAGCGCCACGTCCTGCGGCGTCGAGACGATCACCGCGCCCGTGAGGGCGAGCTTCTGGCAAAGGCTGAGCTGCACGTCGCCGGTGCCGGGCGGCAGGTCCACGATCAGGTAGTCGAGCTCGCCCCAGGCCACATTGCCGAGGAACTCGTCGAGGGCCTTGGCCAGCATCGGCCCGCGCCAGACCACGGCCTGCTTCTCCTCGATGAAGAAGCCCATCGAGATCACCTTCACGCCATGCTTCAGCACGGGCACGATGTGCCCGCTGACCACCTGCGGCGTCTCGGTGATGCCGAGGATGGCCGGCACGCTGGGCCCGTAGATGTCCGCGTCCATCAGCCCCACGCGCGCGCCCTGCGCGGCGAGGGCGACGGCCAGGTTCACGGCGACGGTGCTCTTGCCCACGCCGCCCTTGCCGCTCGCGACGGGCACGATGTGCTTCACCCCGGGCACGCGCCCGGCCGCGAGCCCCGCGCCGCCGGCCACCTGCGGCCCGCGCACCTGCGCGGTCATCGTGATGTCCACCTCTTCGACGCCGGGGACCTCCATCACAGCGTTTGTGGCTGCATTCCGCATCAGGTCCTTCACCGGGCAGGCCGGCGTGGTGAGCTCGATCGAGAAGGCCACGCGCCCGCCGTCGATCTCGAGGTCCTTGATGAAGCCGAGGCTGACGATGTCCTGCCGAAGGTCGGGGTCCTCGATATGGCGCAGCGCGGCGAGGACGGCGTCCTGGGTGACCTTGCTCTTGCTCACGGGCTTCTCCTCTCCGAGTGGTCGAGATCATCGGCCAAAGCGGCCAGCAAACTCAAGGTCCCGCGCGGCAGGCGCGCCATGGCGGGCGCGAGACGGTCGAGCGCGGCGCGGGCGGCGGCGCGGTAGCGCGCCGCGTGCTCGGGCGCCGCGGCCGCGAGGCGCAGCAGCACCTGCGCAGCCGTGCCGTTGCCCGAGGGCAGCGCGCCGTCGTGCGGGTCGAGGCGTCGCGCGAAGTGCAGGGGCTCGCCCGTGGCCGTGAAGTAGAAGCCGCCGGCGGGGTCGGCGAAGTCGGCGAGCAGGGCGTCGGCCAGCGCGCGGGCTTCTTCGAGCCAGCGCGCTTCGCCCGTGGCTGCATGCAATTCGACAAGGCCGAGGGCGAGGAAGGCGCAGTCGTCCAGCGTGGCCGGCAGCTTGGCCTGGCCCGCGCGGTAGACCGCCAGCAGGCGTCCCTCCGCGCGCAGCGCGCGCAGCACGAAGTCCGCAGCCTCGCCGGCAGCGCGCAGCCACTCGGCTTCGCCCAGCAAGCGCCCCGCGCGGGCGAGGCCGGCGATCATCAGGCCGTTCCAGCTCGTGAGCACCTTGTCGTCGCGCTCGGGCCAGACGCGGCCGCCGTCGCGGGCGGCGCGCAGGGTCTCGCGCCAGGCGGCCAGCTCGACTTCGCTCACGCCCTCGCGCGCGGCGGCCTCGGCCAGCGGCATCGGCAAGTAGAGGATGCTCGTGCCCAGGCGCTCGCCGGTCGCTTCCTCGCGGAAGTTGCCGCCCTCCTCGACGCCGTAGATGCGCCCGAAGCGCTCGCCCGCAGCCTCGCCCAGCAGCGCGGCGAGCTCGGCCGGACGCCACACGTAGAAGCGCCCCTCCTCGCCCTCGCTGTCGGCGTCGAGCGCGGCGTGGAAGCCGCCCTCGGCGCCCCGCATGTCGCGCAGGGCCCAGCCGGCGATGCCGCGCGCGACGGCCGCGAAGTCGCCCCGCCCCGTGCGCCGCGCGGC
>VGXI01000368.1 GCA_016873475.1 bacterium
GGTGGGCCACGGATCGCCTCCTGACGCCACAAGGCTGGCCGCTCAGGTGCGAAATCGTCGTGGCTAGTTTTTTATCACCCCCCCGTCTGCCTCTAGCTGCCCCCTCTCTGCCCCCCGTCTGCCTCTACATTTTCACGATTCTGCAACGCGAAAAGCGTGACTCCGGGGAGATTCAAGTCATCACGCGGGGTTATTCGGAGGGCTCAGCGGCGCCAGTCGGTGGCCCAGTTCTTCCGCCGGCGGCGGCCCCGCGGAGGCTGCTGGGCTTCCTCCTGGCCGGGGACCGGCGCCGGCCGCAGGCGGCGTGCTGCGGCGCGCAGCGCCGGCTGACCGAGCAGCACCCCCGCGGCCATCGAGTAGACGCGGCAGTCGAGCGCTTCGTTGCGCGACCGCTTCTTCGTCCACGCGAGGAAGGGGCGGCCTTTACTGTAGCGCGTGATGCTGTGCTCGGCCGTGAGCTGCGCGAAGAACTCCTCGTCGTAGTCCGGATGGATCGGGAAGTGGCAGTAGCCGGGCGCCGTCGGCAGGGTCAGGCGCAGCCGGCTGTAGAGCAGGGCCTTGACCTGGTCGACGCCCACGGTGAAAAGCGGCACGGGGCGCCGGTTGCGGCCCGTGCGCTTCGCACTCGGTGAGCTGACGAGCGGGCGGCCGGGCCCGTCCTTGCCCATTACCGCAAAAAGCCGGCGCCCCTGGCGCGCCTTGACGAAGTCCATCACCTGGCTGGTCTTGAATCCGGCGTCCAGGCAGGCGGCGCTGATCGCGAGCTGCGCGCCGCTCTCGTGCGGGAAGCTCTTCGCCAACTCGAGGTCGAGCTGCTCCCAGACCTCACCCTGGTCGACGTCGCCATAGAGCACGGAGTAGGACACGCCCCAGCACTGCTCGTCCACGCTCCAGCCGTCGATGCCCACCTCGATGCGGTCCTTCTGCACGTCGACGCCGGCGGTCAGCAGCACAGCGGGCTGCGGAACGACGAGCGGGCCGTCGGGCTTGCCGGTCGTCGTAGGGTAGAGCTCGCGGCGCTTGAAGAGGACTGTGTGGTCGACGTCCTCGCCGCGCTCCTCCCAGGTCTCCCCGAGCGTGAGGTTCGTCCAGGCCTTGAGGCTGGCCACGCCCTCGCGCTTCGCCTTGATGAAGTCCGCAACGGCCGAGCGCCAGGAGTACAGGCCCAGCGGCGAGTAGAGCGAGCTGAGGTGGTAGCTGCGGACGCGGCGATCCTTGGGCGCGGCCGTCGCTCGCCAGACGCCGGCGGGCAGCATCTGCTCCTTCGCCGACTCGGGAATGCGGGCCTCGCACTCGGAGCAGACCATGCGCGCCGTCTCCGGCAGGTGGCCGCCGTCCTCGCCGAAGGGATGCTGCGACTGGCAGGCTGGGCACTGGTAGCGCTCGCGATCGTCCGGGTGCGCAGGGTCGCGGAAGGCCTTGCCCGGCGCCTCGTGGCCGCAGTCTGCGCAGCAGCGGTCCCACTCGATGCGGCTCCAGGTGATCGGCTGGAAGCAGCCGCAGTGCGGGCAGGGCACCTCGTAGACGCGCTTGTCCCCCAGCTCATGCCAGCGCTCGATGTTGCTGACGCCCTTCACAGTGGGCGTGCCGGCCAGATAGACCTTGCGGTTGCGCTCGAAGGCCCGCGTGCGGCCGAGGCTGAGCTCCATCGGATCGCCCTCGCCGTCGACGTCCGCCGGGTAGCGATCGACCTCGTCGTCGAAGAGGAAGCGCACGCTCGCCTGCGAGAGGCCGGCCGCGCTGTTCGCGCCGGCGATCATCAGCACGCCGTCGTCGAACTCCTTCATCATGATCGTGTTGCTCGAGTCGCGGCTGCGCGGTTCTCGGACCTTCTCCGCGACCGTCGGCGTGGAGGCGATCATCGTTGCGATGCGCGTCTTCGAGGCGCGCTGCGCGAGCTCGATCGTCGGCAGCACGTAGAGCATGGGCCCGGGCTCGTGGTCGATGATGTAGCCGAGCCAGTTGTTCCCGACCTCCGAGGCACCGATCTGCGCGCCCTTCATCAGGGC
>VGXI01000369.1 GCA_016873475.1 bacterium
CGCCACGTAGCCGAGGATGTTCCCGCCGGCCAGCGTCTCGATCTGGTCGAGATCCTGGATGCCGGGGATGAAGAGCACGGGCTGGCCCATCTCGGTGGCGCGGCCGACGGCCTCGTCGAAGGCCGCCAGGCCCGCCACGGGTCGCAGGGTGATGTCGGTGCTGCGCGCGCGCTGGATCCAGTAGAAGATCGCGCCGCAGATCAGGAGCACGGCGACGAGCATGTTCCAGCGGCCGCGGTTGAACCACTGCGCGCGGGCCGCGGCGGGCGCGGCGAGCTGGGCGACGCCGTGGCCGCCGGGGCCGATCGCGTCGACGCGATAGCGGTAGGGGCGGCCCGTCTCGATCGCGCGCCCGGCGTCGGTGAAGCTGGCGCGCTCGTCGCGGCCGCCGGTGGCCCCGCGCTGACCGACGCGCTGCCAGGCCAGGCTGTCCGGCTGCTCGTCGGCGAAGGCGTCGGCGCGGAAGATCTGGTAGCCGGTGACGCGACCGGAGCCGTCATCGTCGGGCGAGCGCAGCCAGCTGATCGCGATCGCGCGCCCGTTGTCGTTGGGGACGTCCGCCGCGCGCAGGTCCAGGGGCGGCGCCGGGGCCGCGAGTGCCGCGGCGGCGAGGCTGTCCGCCGGCAGGAGCGCCGCCGCGGGCTGCGCAGCCAGGGGCGACGCGCCGAGCAGCAGGGCCAGCAGGGCGAGCAGTGGCGCGAGTCGCCGCGCTGGCGCTAGCAGTGGACGCGGCGGCTTCGCCTGGGGCATCGGCGTCTCCCGGATGGCGGTCACTCCCGGCGCTGCCAGAAGCGCCAGGCGGGACGGCGACGAGCAGCGTTGCGGGCGGCCTTGCGCGCGGCCCGCTCGGCCTTTTCGGCCTTCTCGACGCGGACCAGCTCGCTCTCGTAGCCCTCGATCATCTGCAGCAGCAGCTCCAGGGTCTGTCGCCGCTCGAGCAGCTCGGTGTAGCGCTCGTAATTGGGCGACTCGAAGAGCACCTGCACGAAGGGCCCGAAGAAGACCATGGCCTGTGCCCCAACATAGTTGAGGGGTTTGGCGGTCTCCAAGAAGAAAATCGCCGGCACCGAAAGGCGACGGCGCACGATCTTGCGCGCGAGGTCCGTGAGCAACGCGAAGTCGCTGTCGAGCATGTCGTCGGGCTTGGCGGGCAAGCGCGCGGCGGCGAAGGCGACATCGAAGCCGTTCATGCGCCGTCTCCTGCCACGGCGCTCTCGGCGGCGGCCGGCGCGAAGCGCGCCCGCACCCGGGCGACGATCGCTTCACCCTCGGCGCCGGGCGGCAGCAGCAGGAGCTGGCTGCGGTAGTTGTCCAGGCGCGAGCCGGGCGGCAGGGTGAGCAGCTTCAGTCGTCCGCCGGCGCGGGCATAGCCGCGAAACTCGCTCCAGTGCCGCGTGCGGCGGTAGAGGAGATTGCTCACGCGAAGGGTCTCGGCATCGAGCGCGAAGCGCGTGGGCAGCAGGAACTGCGAGAGGCTGGCGACGAGAAGCAGGCCGGCCACGGCCGTGAGCAGGGCGCTCTGGGAGAGCGCCCAGGCGAAGCTCGTGGTGAGCAGGCAGACTGCGATCGCCAGCGCGCCGCGGCGGGGGTGGGTAGGCAGCAGCCAGACGCGCCAGGCGAGGGCGTCCCCAGCGGCTCCGGTCGCCTGGGTCTCGCTCGCGACCGGCTTCACGCGCGCCTCCTAGTCCGTCTCCACCATCTCGAGATTGGCGCGGGGCAGCAGCACGTCGCGGCCGTCGCCCAGACGCACCTGCGCCACGCGTACGAGGGTGCCGCTTTCCATGCGCTGCAGCTCCGGCGGCAGCCCGGTCACGCTGCCCAGCACGCCGAAGTAAGGCGCGCGGATCACCCGCACGAGGCTGCCCGCCTCGATGCCGGTCAAGCGCGACTCGTCGAACTGCTGACCGCTGATCTCCTCGGGCGCGAGGGGAATGATCACCTCGGGCCGGATGACGCCGGCGCGGATCTGCGTAGCGCCGTTGAGG
>VGXI01000370.1 GCA_016873475.1 bacterium
TGAAGACCATACCCAGCGTCTGCGCCCAGTCGGGCAGCGCGGTGTAGAGCAGGTGATGCGGGCCCGCCCAGATGTAGATGAACACCAGCGACCAGAAGTGCACCACCGAGAGGCGGTACGAGTAGACCGGCCGCTCCACGCTCTTGGGCACGAAGTAGTACATGATGCCGAGCATGGGCGTCGTCAGGAAGAAGGCCACGGCGTTGTGGCCGTACCACCACTGGACGAGCGCGTCCTGCACGCCGGCGAAGATCGGGTAGCTGTGCGTGAAGCTGGTGGGCAGGTGCAGGCTGTTGACGATGTGCAGCACGGCGATCGTCACGACGGTGGCGATGTAGAACCAGAGCGCGACGTAGAGGTTCTGCTCGTTGCGGCGCGCCAGGGTCCAGAAGAAGTTCACCGCGAAGACCACCCAGACGATCGCGATCGCGATGTCGATGGGCCAGATCAGCTCGGCGTACTCCTTGCCCTGGGTGAGGCCGAGGGGCAGCGTGAGCGCGGCGCTGACGATGATGGCCTGCCAGCCCCAGAAGTTCACCCAGCTCAGCTTGTCGCTGGCCATGCGCGTCTTGAGCAGGCGCTGCGTGGAGTAGTAGACGCCGGCGAACATCATGTTGCCGACGAAGGCGAAGATCGCCGCGTTCGTGTGCAGCGGCCGCAGGCGACCGAAGCTCAGCCAGGAGGTGCCAAGGTTGGCCTGCCAGAACGAGAGCTGGCTGGCGATGATGACGCCGAGCAGGAAGGCGACCGCGCCCCAGACGATGGTCGCGATCGAGACTGCCCGCACGATGTCGTCATCGTAGACGACGGTGCGGGTTTGCGCGTTAGCTGCGGCCATTGGCGACTCCTCCCTCCTTGTGATCCCCGGTCTCTTTGGCGGGGCCTGCTGAAGCGGTAGCCCTTGCGGCGGCGCTCGGGGCGTCCTCGGCGCGGGGCTTGTCCTCGCGCAGGGGCAGCAGCGAGAGCCGCTCGCCGTGATCGAAATCGCCGCCCTTCAGGCGCGCGAAGAAGAGAACCAAGCCGAGCGCGACGAGCGCGAGGCTTATAATGACGAGGCCAATCACGACATCCATGCCAGCCTCCGTCCCGAGAGCCGCCAGGTGGTGTAGGCCACGATGCCGATGGAGCTGGCCGGCATGAGCACGGTGGCGACGACCGGGTCGACCAAGCCCGCCAAGGAGAGTGACACGGCGACGGCATTGTAGACGATGGCAAAGATGAGATTGTGCCGCAGCATGCCGCGCAGGCGGCGCGCACCGGCGAGGGCGCGGCGGAGGGCGGCGATGCCGTCGCCCAGGAAGAAGAAGTCCGCCTTGCCGGGAAGCACGGGGCGGTCCACGGCGGGCGTGGCGGCGCAGAGCGCGGCCTCGAAGCTGGGGCTGTCGTTGATGCCGTCGCCGACCATGAGGGTGTCGTGGGCGTCGAGCGCGCGGACCAGCGCCGCCTTGGCCTCGGGCGTGAGGCCGCCGTGGGCCTGCTCGGGTGCGATGCCCAGCGCCGCGGCCGCGCGGTCCACCTTGGCCTGGCTGTCGCCGCTGAGGAGGTGCAGGTCGTAGCCCTGCGCGGCGAGCGCGGCGAGTTCGGCAGCGGCGTCGGGCTTGTAGTCCTCCTCGAAGCGGAAGGCGGCGATCAGCGCGCCGTCGCGCGTGAAGTGCGTTTCGGTCGAGTCGTCCCCGGGGGCGGGTGCGGCGCTCGCAGTGGCGGCCCCGCCCGCGGCCGCGAAGCCCGGGCGGCCGAGGCGATACTCGCCGTCCGCCCGGTGCCAGCGAAGCCCCTGGCCGGGCAGCTCCTCCATTGTGCCCTCGGGTGAAGCGCTGGCCGGCGAAGCGCCGGTCGCGGCGGCTTCGAGACGCGCGGGCCCGCCACCCGCGGCGAGGGCCTCGGCGAGGCTCCGGCTCACCGGGTGGTTGCTGCGCGCGGTCATCGTCCAGAGCAGGGCCCTCTCGGCGGCAGGCAGGGCGGCGAGGGCGCGGCGGGACTCCGC
>VGXI01000371.1 GCA_016873475.1 bacterium
TTTTCACTCGGTTTTCGAACGCGAAGTCGGCTTCGCTCCAGGGTTCGAGGCTGCCCAGGATCTTGCCGTACTGTCCCGAGCCGCCGGTCTGCTTCTTGTGCACGTACTCGAAGTCGACGGCCCGGCCGGGGGTCTCGCGATAGGCCACCTGGGGCGGGCTGGTCTCCACCTCGACCTTGTACTCGCGGCGCATGCGCTCGATGTAGACGTCCAGGTGCAGCTCGCCCATGCCCTTGATCACGGTGTCGCCGGTCTCGGCGTCGGCCGCAACCTGGAAGGTCGGGTCTTCCTTGCTGAAGCGCTGGATGGCCTTGGACAGGCTGTCCTGCGACTTCTTGTCCTTGGGCCGCACGGCGAGGCTGATCACCGGGTCGGGCACGTGCATGCTGGCCATCGAGGCCACGAGGCTGCCGTCGGTGAAGCTGTCGCCCGAGGCGCAATCGATGCCGAAGAGAGCCACGATGTCGCCGGCGCTGGCGCCCTCGATGTCCTCCATGGCGCTCGCGTGCATGCGCACGAGGCGGCCGACCTTGACTTTCTTGCCCGTGCGCACGTTGACGATGGTATCGCCCTTGGCCAGTCGGCCCTGGTAGAGCCGGATGTAGGTGAGCTGGCCGTAGGTGCCGTCCTCGAGTTTGAAGGCGAGGGCCAGCAGGGGATCGCGCGGATCGTTGCTGACGACGAACTTGCTCTCGCCGTTCTCGCGGTCGGCGCGGGTCGCCTCGTTCTCCACCTCGGTCGGATCGGGCAGGTAGCGGACCAGTCCGTCCATGAGGAGCTGGACGCCCTTGTTCTTGTAGGCCGAGCCGAGGAAGACGGGGGTGAGCTCGCGGGCCAACACGCCCTTGCGGACGGCGGCGTGGATCATCTCCTCGGTGGCGCGGCCCTCGAGGGCGGCCTCCATGAGGCGGTCGTCGAACATGGAAGCGGCGTCGATGAGCAGTTCGCGGCGGGCCTCCGCCTCGTGGCGGAGCGGCGCGGGGATCTCCTCCTCCCGGATGTTCTCGCCGTTGGCGCCGTCGAAGTAGACGGCCTTCATCCGCACGAGGTCGACGATGCCCTGGTGGTCGGCCTCCAGCCCGATCGGGATCTGGACCAGGACGGCGTTGTGGCCGAGCTTCTCGCAGAGCTGCTCGGTGACGCGGGCCGGGTTGGCGCCCGAGCGATCGCACTTGTTGACGAAGGCGACCCGGGGGACCTTGTAGCGGCGCATCTGGCGGTCCACGGTGATCGACTGGCTCTGGACCCCCGCCACCGCGCAGAGGACGAGCACGGCCCCGTCGAGCACGCGCAGGGACCGCTCGACCTCGATCGTGAAGTCCACGTGGCCCGGCGTGTCGATGATGTTGATGTGGTGGCCCGCCCACTCCACGTGGGTGGCCGCCGAGGCGATGGTGATGCCGCGCTCGCGCTCGAGGTCCATGGAGTCCATGGTCGCCCCGACGCCATCCTTGCCCTTCACCTCGTGAATGGCATGGATCCTGTTGGTATAGAACAAGATACGCTCGGTGAGCGTGGTCTTGCCGGAATCGATGTGTGCACTGATCCCGATGTTGCGGAGCCGGCTCAGCTCTCCGATCATGCTTCGCTCCTAGTGACCGTGAAACGCCAGCGGCGGCGGCCGATGGCGGACGCCCGGAGGCGGGAGCGGCCAAGATTTACGACCACTCCGGTCGCGCAAGAGCAGATCCGTTATTTTTTCAGGGTTTGTGCTGCTCGGGCGCCAGCTCGGCGGGCGGGGAGGCGGAGGCCGCAGGGTCAGGCGCCGCCGGCTCGGGCTCCCTGAGCAGGTCCGCGAAGGCGACCCCGTAGATCTCCCAGATCGTCACGAAGAGCGCCGCCAGGATGGGCCCCGCGATGAAGCCGGCGGCGCCGAAGAGGGCGAGGCCGCCCAGGGTGCCGAGCAGGATGAGCAGCTCGTGCATCTGCGTGTCGCGGCCGACCAGCCGGGGCCGCAGCAGGTTGTCGATGCTTTT
>VGXI01000372.1 GCA_016873475.1 bacterium
AAGACCCAGCGGCCGCCGGGCTTGAAGTCGAAGGTCGCGAAAGTGTTCGTGAAGCCGCTGGGTCCCCACCACTGGGCGAGTTGCTCTGCCTGCGCGAAGGCGGCGAAGACGCGGCTCGGCGTCGCCGTGAGAACGCGCTCGGTGCGGAAGGCCGCACTCGGGACTTGTGGCGTGGACATCGGCGACTCCTTTGCGGCGCGGGAAAACGCTGGAGGATGCGGGGAGAGCGGGCGGCAGGCAAGCGCAGGCCGGCAGGAGCGAGGTCCTTCCCGCGGACCCTCGCGACGAACTATCCGGGAACTCCGGATAGTTCGCCTACCGCGATCTCGTCCTGCTCGCATGGTATGGGGAAGCGCTCGCACTCCGCCGGCACGAGGGCTGGTTCGGCATGGCGATCAACCGTCTGGGCCGTCCAGCTCAGCCCGCGCGGTGCGGAAGCGCTCCTTCAACTCGGGGGTCGCTGTGCGCCGAATCATGTCGTCGAGGAAGGCGGCCGCCTGCTCCTTCTCTCCGGCCTGAACCATGCACTCGGCGGCGCGCAGCACCACGGCTCGCAGGGAGCTCGCGCGCTTGAACGGATAACGCAGTGCCAGACGATAGCTCTCGAGCGCAGCGTGGGGATGCTTCAAGGTCTCGAAGAGCAGGCCCATCTCCAGGAAGAAGAGCTCCTCTGAGCCAGTCGGAGCACCGCCTTCCACGCGAACGGGCGCGAGGGGAAGGAAGGCACTTCGCTTCGCGAGCGGGAGCGCGAGGCCAGGGCTGCGGTAGATGCGCAGCTCAGGTCCGGCGCCTTCCTTCGGGCTGAACCGCTGCACCAAGTCGTACTCGGCATCGAGTTGCCGATAGAAGGTAAGTTGGGCGGCGAAACGCTCGGGCTCGCGCTCATAGCGGCTGCTCACGGAGCCGGACGTGATCAGATAGTCGGCATTCCGATAGAGGGCGAGGTCGTAGAAGACGGCCGTGCGCTCGGGCATCACCTGGAAGAGCGGCATGAGCAGCAATCCGAAGTAGGGCTGCCCGTCCATCAGGCGATCGATGGCAGCCGCCGTCTCCGGCGCGCACTTGAGCTTCATCTGCGGCGCGTAGATCTCAGGCCCGTACTGTTCGCTGACGATGAAGGACCCCGCTGGCACGTTCGCGGCTACCCACTTCGAGGCGAGCAGCCGCGTGTCCTGCTCGAGCGCCCGGTGCAGGCGCGAAGTCTCGCCTGGAACGCGCAGGAGCGTGGCAAGCAAGAGCGCGCCGGCGGCGAGGAGTGCGGCGCGGCGCCAAGCCACACCAGGGATTCGCCGGGGGAGTTCCAGTGCAGCGTAGGCGATGAGAAGCAGCGCGAGTGGCCATAGCGGCAATAGATAGCGCTCGGCATGCAGTCGAGCGCCGACCAGCACTGCGAGATAGACCAACGAGAACAGCGCAGGCGGCAGCGAAGCGCGCCCTCGCTTGAGCACGAGTGCGAGCGCGCCGGTAAGAAGGAGCAGGATGGCCGGCCACCCGAGCAAACCGCTGCGCAGGGAGTCCAGGTAGAAGCGCCAACCCGAAGCGGTGGACTCCCCGAAGTGCCCCATCTGAACGTGGAGCCGTTCGTCGGCGAGATCCCGCAGGGCGGCCTGGTGATCGAGGAGGACATAGGGCGAGGTGAGCGCAAAGGCCAGGGCGGCCGCCAGAGTGGCCGCGCCGGCCCAAGTCGCTATCCGCTTCCAACCTGGCTTCGGCAGCGAGAGCAGGATTGCAGCAGGCACAGTAGGCAGCAACAGTGCGCCCGGGTACTTCACCGAGGCCGCAATGCCGATGAGCGCACCCGCTGCAGCGCTCCGACGCAGGCAAGGGGCGCGCTGGAGACGCGCGCAGGCCAGGAGCCCGAGGACCACGAGCAACGTGAGCAGAATGTCGACCTCGACCATCTGCGAACGAGAGATGTGGTAGGGATTCACCGCGAGCAGCCCGGCGCCGAGGAGGCCCACTCGGCGGCTGGTGA
>VGXI01000373.1 GCA_016873475.1 bacterium
CGTCCAGCGATGCGTAGCGCCGCTGGCCCGGCACGCGCTTGGCGACCAGGGTGCTCTTGCCGGTCTGCCGCGCGCCGGTCACCACAACCGCCGGCATCACCCGCAGCCGCTCGGCCAGCGCGCCTTCCACGAGGCGGGGGAGTGTATTCATGGCGTGGATGATATCCATTCACGCCGTGAATGGTCAAGCTAAGGATTTGATTCTACGCGAGATCGTTCACCCGCCCCCGGGGGCGGGTGGGCGAGGGCTTGTGGCTTGCCCCGACCCGCGGCGCTGGGCTAGCGTCTGCGGGCCGCGGCGTCGGGCGCCGGCGCCCGGCCCGAGCCGAGGAGGTGGCGTGCACGCGACGCGCAAGCCGGCCATCCCGCGCGGCGTCTGGCTGCGCGCGCTGGCCCTGCCGCTGATCGTCGGCGGCTGCTTCTGGCTGGGCCACGCGCTCGGCCTGGGCTCGGACCTCGGCGAGCTGCGCGCCTGGATCGCCACGCACAGCCGCGCGGGCGCGCTCGTCTTCCTCGGCCTCTTCGCGCTGCTCGGCGTGAGCGCGCTGCCCGGCCTGCCGCTCACGCTCGCGGCGGGCGCCCTCTTCGGCACGGTGAAGGGCCTGATCGTCGCCAGCGCGGGCACCACGCTGGGCGCCGCGCTGGCTTTCTTGCTCGCCCGCGGTCTTGGGCGCGACTTCGTGCGCCGGCGCCTGGAGCACCGCCGCGGCTTCCAGCGCCTCGAGCGCTGGACGGCCCAGCGCGGCGCGCTCGCCGTCGCCCTCGCGCGCCTCTTCCCGATCTTCCCCTACAGCCTGCTCAACTTCGCCCTCGGCCTCACTCGCGTGCGCTTCGGCACCTACCTCTTCTGGACCTGGCTCGCGATGCTGCCCGGCCACCTCTTCTATGTCGCCGGCAGCGACGCCCTCGCGCAGCTCGTGGCGGGCGGCCGCCTGCCGCTGCGGCTCGTCTTCATCGCCGCGGGCGTGCTCGTCTTCCTCGCGCTGCTCGTGCCCTGGGCGAAGCGCCGCCTGCGCGAGGGGCCGGGCGAGGAACCCGACTAGGGGACGCAAAGGTCTTGATCGATCGCGCCTTGCGGCCCGCGCGCGCGCGGCCGACCTTGGGGGCATGCGCGCACTCCTTCCCGACGCCGCGGCCATCGCCGCCCTGCCCGCCGACGGCGGGGCCGAGTTCAACCGCCTCGTCTTCGAGGCGTCGCCCTACCTGCGCCAGCATGCGCGCAACCCCGTCGACTGGTATCCCTGGGGCCCGGAGGCGCTCGCGCGCGCCGCGCGCGAGGACAAGCCGATCTTCCTCTCGGTGGGCTACGCCACCTGCCACTGGTGCCACGTCATGGAGCACGAGTCCTTCGAGGACCCGGCCACCGCCGCGCTGATGAACGCGCGCTACGTCTGCATCAAGGTCGATCGCGAGGAGCGGCCGGACCTGGACGCCGCCATGATGACGGCCACTCAGCTGTTCACCGGGCGCGGCGGCTGGCCGAACTCGCTCTGGCTCACGCCCGACGGCAGGCCCTGGTTTTGCGGCACCTACTTTCCCCGCGAGGACCGCGGCCCGCAGCGGCCGGGCTTTGGGTCCATGCTGATCGCGCTCAGCGAGATCTGGCACGCGCGCCGCGCCGATGCACTCGCGCAGGCCGAGGCGGTGGTGGAGGCGATTGTTGCCTCGGGCGCGCTTCCCGCGCCTGCGCCCGGCGGGCCGGCCGGCCGCGATCTCATCGACGCCGCGCTGAGTGCGCTCGCCGCGGACTTCGATCCCGTGCATGGCGGCTTCGGCGGCGCGCCCAAGTTTCCGCCGCACCAGGCGCTCACGCTTCTCATGGACGAGCACGCGCGCTCGGGCGACGAAACCCTGCTCCGCATGGCCACGCGCACGCTGGAGGCCATGGCCGCCGGCGGCATCCACGATCAGCTCGGCGGGGGCTTCCACCGCTACAGCACGGACGCGCGCTGGCTGCTGCCGCAC
>VGXI01000374.1 GCA_016873475.1 bacterium
TTTTGGCCGCTCAGCGCCTGGGCATCCGCAAGGTGCTCCTGCCCAAGGCCAACGAGAAGGACCTGCCCGAGCTGCCCGAGCCGGTGCGCAAGGGTCTGGAGCTGGTCTTCGTCGAGCACATCGACGAGCTGCTCGCGCACGCCCTCGTCGAATCGCCGCTCGACGCGCGCCGGCGGGCGGGCAAGACGGGCAAGGCGCAGCGCGGGCCGGTCGGCCGGCGCAGCGGGGCGAGGGCGCACGCCTAGCGGGGAGCGAGGCCCATGGGCCGCTTCGAGCAGCTCGTCTACGAGATCAGCGCGACGAGCCTGTCCGGCTGCCCGGCCGAGGCTTGGCCGGAGGTGGCCGTCTCGGGCCGCTCGAACGTGGGCAAGAGCAGCCTCCTCAACCGCCTGGCGGCCAAGAAGGCGCTGGCCCGCGTGAGCCAGCGGCCCGGCAAGACCCAGGCCCTCAACTTCTTCCGTCTCGGCGAGAGCCGGGCCCGGCTCGTGGATCTGCCCGGCTACGGCTACGCCGAAGTGCCGCGCGCGGTGCAGGACGCCTGGCGCCGCTTCATGACCGACTACCTCGAGCGGCGCGCGCAGCTCGCGGGGCTCGTGCAGCTCGTCGACAGCCGCCACGCACCGACGGCGCTGGATCGGCAGATGATCGAGTGGCTGCAGGCGAGAGGTCTTCCCTTCCTGCTCGTGCTGACGAAGGCCGACAAGCTGAAGCGCAGCGAGCGCCAGCCGGCGCTCGCGGGCGCGCGGGCGGCGCTCGCGCTGCCCGCCGAGCAGCCCGCGCTGCTCTTCTCGGCCGAGGACGGCACGGGGCGCCCCGAACTGATCGCCTGGATCGACGGCCAGCTCACGCGCTGGCGGCCGGCGGCAACGGCCGCGGCGGAGGCCGCGGACGCGGCGCCGCCGGCAGGGTAGCGTTGACAGGCACAGAGGGCCCGTCTATCGTGGGGCGGCTCGGAGCCCGGCCCCACGGCCGGGCTCCGACGTGACGAGGAGAGTCATGAGCGAGAGGCAGGGTAGCGCGACCGTCGTGGTCGGCGGGCAGTGGGGCGACGAGGGCAAGGGCAAGATCGTCGACGTGCTGGCCGCGCGGCACGACGTCGTCGTGCGCTACCAGGGCGGCGCCAACGCGGGCCACACGATCCGCGCGGACGGCCAGGAGTACATCTTCCACCTGATTCCGTCGGGCATCCTCAGCGAAGGCAAGGACTGCGTGCTCGGGCCGGGGCTCGTCGTGGACCCGGTCACCCTGGCCGACGAGATCAAGGCGCTCAAGAAGCGCGGGGTTTCGGTGGACGGCCGGCTATTCCTCAGCGACGCCGCGCATCTCATCCTGCCGCACCACCGGCTGATCGACCGCCTCCAGGAGGAGGCGAAGAAGGGCCGCTCGATCGGCACCACGGGCCGCGGCATCGGCCCCGCCTACGCGGACAAGGTGTCGCGCAGCGGCCTGCGGGCGGAGTGCTTCCGTCTCGACACCGAGCGCTTCAAGCGCGTGATCATCGAGCGGACGATCGAGCAGAACCGCCGCATCGACGCCCTCTACCACGGCGAGCCGGTGAGCCCGAACGAGACCGCCGAGAAGTTGCTCGGGGTGAAGACCGTGATCGAGCCGCTGCTGATCGACGCGGTCGACTTCCTGCACGAGTCCCTGCACGGCGGCAAGCGCCTGTTGCTCGAGGGCGCGCAGGGCACCCTGCTCGACATCGACCACGGCACCTATCCCTTCGTGACGAGCAGCAACCCGAGCGTGGGCGGCGCGATCACGGGCAGCGGCGTGCCGCCGCGCTGGATCGGCGAGGTGGTGGGGGTGCTCAAGGCCTACAGCACACGCGTCGGCAACGGCCCCTTCCCGAGCGAGCTGACGGATGAGCGCGGTGAGCAGCTGCGCACGCGGGGCGCCGAGTTCGGCGCCACGACCGGCCGGCCGCGCCGCTGCGGCTGGTTCGACCTGCCGGC
>VGXI01000375.1 GCA_016873475.1 bacterium
TTTTGCCGTCGAAGTCAATGGCAGGGGTCACGTAGGGGGAGATGCCGAAGGCGGCGTAGGTGCTTCCCATGTCCATCCCCATCGAGAACTCGACGATCACCGTCGTGTTCCGGGGCACGCCGGTGGCGCCGTTCGCGGGATAGGTGGAGAGCACGACGGGGTGGCTCGGCAGCGTGGTGAAGCTGCTCGTGAAGGTTGCGGCTAGCGCTTCGCCCGCTGCGCTCTCGGCGCTGGTGCCAATGGTCAGCGTGTAGACCAGCCCTGGCGAGAGCTCGCTCTCGGGGTCGATCCGCAGCAGCTTGCCGGTGATCCACTGGGCCTCGAAGGCGACGTTGCTGCGTGTCGGATCGCTGAGGGTGGTGGCCGCCTCGACGCTCGGCGCGTCCATGGCCACGTTGAATTCGACGAGGATCTCCACGCCGGGCTCGACGTTGACGGCGTCGTCAGCCGGGCTGATGCTGACGACTGCGGGCACGGTGGGTCCGCCGTCGCCGTCATCGCCATCGTCGCTGCCGAAGAGGCAGCCGGCGAGGCCGGCGATGCAGAGCAGCGCCGCGAGGATTCGCCAGTTGGACTTCTTCATCATGCTCCTCCCTGTCTGTGCGCGGAACTGGCGGCGTCGCCGGGGTTCCAGCCGGGACCGGGCGCGGCGGCGCCGCCGGGGGGAAGCATGGTCGCGTTTTTCGGACTTGTGAAGCGCAATTGCAGCCGAGCCCCGGGCTCTCCGCCGGGCCCCGGCGCGCCCTCTAGCCGGCCGTCTCCTCCTCGGGTGCCGGGGCGGCGCCGCCCGGCAGGGGGCGGCCGAAGGCGGTCAGGCCGCCCAGGGCCCCCAGGCCCATCGTCTCCACGGCCGAGGAGGGCACGATGATCATGCTGCCCTTCTGCTTGAGGCCCTCGAAGACCATGTTCATCGCCCTCAGGTGCAGGGCGACGGGGTTGTTCTGGTAGGCCTCGCTCGCCTTGGCGAACTTCTCGGCGATCTCGGTCTCGGCCGTGCCGAGGATGACGCGGCTCTGCCGTTCGCGCTCGGCCTGGGCCTGGCGGCTCATCGCGTCCTCGAGGCCCTTGGGGATCACCACGTCGCGGATCTCGACGCTCTGGATCGTGATGCCCCAGGGGTCCGTCTTGCGGTCGAGCACCTGCTGGATCTGATGGCCGATCTTCTCGCGGTCGGCGAGCATCTCGGACAGCTCGTGGCGGCCGATGGCGTCGCGCAGCGCCGTCTGGGCGCTGAGGATGACCGCCTCGACGAAGTTCTCCACTTCGAGCACGCTCATCTTGGCGTCCCAGACCAGCCAGAAGGCGATGGCGTCCACGTTGACCGGCACCGTGTCCCGGGTGAGCGTGGTCTCGGCGCGAAAGTCGGTGCAGCGCACGCGGTGGTCGATGTAGGCGTCCACGCGCTCCACCAGGGGCAGGATCGCGAAGAAGCCGGGTCCCTTCAGGCTGCGGAACTTGCCGAGCCGCAGGACGACGCCCTTCTCCCACTGCTGCGCGATCTGCACCGAGGCGGCCGCGAGCAGGCCCAGGTAGGCCGACCAGTGCAGGGGCCAGACGACGGCGCCCGCGAAGGCGAAGCGCAGGAGCACCCAGTACGCGACGCCGAGGCCGATCAGGTGCTGCCACTTGGGGATCGCGATCAGCGCCGAGCCCATGACGATCGCGGCGACGACGCCCACGACCTCGGGCCGCGCGCGCAGCTCGAGGCCGGCCGGCTGTGCCTGTCGGAGCTGGAGCAGCACGCCCAGGCCCATGATCGCGATGAGGATGATCAGGTTGAATGCCCCGAAGCGGAAGTCGGCCTTGACGGCGGGCTTCATCTGCGGGAGCGGGTTCTTCGAGAACTCGGGGATGAGCACGTCCATCACTCCTCCTTGGCCGCGGGCATGGCGGGCAGGCGGTCCGCGAGTTCCGCCGCCAGCTCGGCCGGCCCGAAGCCGAATTGCGCTGCCTTC
>VGXI01000376.1 GCA_016873475.1 bacterium
GCGAACACGCCAGGGCAGCGGCCCGCGGCCCTGGCCCCAGGCCCAGGTCGCCCGCGCGCGCGCCGCGAGGTCCTCGGCGACGATCATGAAGGTGGGCAGCACGATCAGGGTGAGCAGGGTGCTGGCCGTCAGGCCGCCCATCACGGCGCGGGCGAGCGGGAAGTAGTAGCCGTCGGCGACGGTCGCCTTGCCGAGAGCGAGCGGCGCGAGGCCGAGCACCGTCGTGCCGGCCGTCATCAGGATGGGCCGGAAGCGGTCGCGGCAGCCCGCGAGAATCGCCGCCTCGCGCGTCAGGCCTTGGCGCCTGAGCTGCCCGATCCGGTCCATCAACACGATGCCGTTGTTCACGACGATGCCGATCAGGATCACCATGCCGATCATCGCGAACAGGTTGAAGGGCGTGCGGCTCGCGATCAGGGTCCAGATCACGCCGAGCATGGCGAAGGGGATGCAGAGCATGATGACCAGCGGGTGGAGCAGGCTCTCGAAGAGCACGGCCATCACGATGTAGACACAGACGAGGGCGAGCAGGATGTTCAGCAGCATGTCGTTCTGCTGCTCCTCCACCCGGCGCAGGCGCTCGCCCTCGGACCAACTGTAGCCGGCTGGCAGCGCAAGCGCGTTCATCACGTCGCGCACCGCTTCCATCGCCTCGTCGAAATCCTCGCCCTCGTAGGCGGCGCTCACCGTGATCGCCGTCTGCTGGCGCTCGCGGGCGATCTGCGTTGGCCCGCGGCCCAGCTCGAAGCGGGCGACCTGACCGAGCAGCACGGGCCGCCCCGCCTGATAGGCGACGGGCAGGCGCGCCAGGTTCTCCAGGTTCCGCCGGTCGCTGGGCTCGAGCACGATGCCGAGGTCGATTTCCCGCTCAGCGCCCTGGAACTTGCGCAAAGGGACGCCGCGGAAGGTGAGGCCGAGCACCTGCGACAGCTCGCGCGGGCTGACTCCATAGCGGCCGGCGAGCTCGCGATCGAGGACGACGCGCACTTCGTCGCGGCCCGACTCGCGGTTGGTGTCCACGTCGTGCATGCCCTCGATCAGGCCGAGCCGGCGCACGACCTCGCGCGCGATCTCGCCGAGCAGGTCCGTGTCCTCGCCGAAGAGCGTGACGCTGACGAGCTGCGCGCCCTGGCCGACGTCCTCGTCGTCGCGGAAGCGATAGCGCAGACCGGGCAGCACGGGCAGCTGCGCGCGCAGCGAGTCGCGCAGGGCGCTGATCTGCTCCTCGTTCGGCTCGCTGCCCGGCGGGAAGAAGAGCCGGAAGGCGCTGAAGTTGTCGTCGTAGAAGGTGTAGACGGCGTCGACGCCGTAGTCGGACTTGCGCGGAATCAGGAAGTCCTCGACGGTGGCGACGTACTCCTCGACGCGGTAGAGGTTGGTGTTGTCCGTGTACTCCACCCAGAAGGAGACGTGGTCGCGCTTGACCCCGCCGCCCTCGTCCATGTCCGAGGGCTTGAAGCCCGCGATCGTCGCCATGATCGCCGTGAGGACGACGAGCCCGGCGAGGATGGCCAGCGTCGCCCGGCGGTGGCGCAGGGCCGTCCAGGCGAGCAGCCGCAGGTACTGGCGACGCAGCCAGCCGAGGAATGCGAACTCACCGCGACTGTCCGACTTGCGCAGGCGGGCGACGAGCAGGGGCACCACGGTCAGGCAGATGAGCAGGGAGAAGATCAGCGTGACGGAGATCGTCAGGCCGACCTCCGAGAGCCAGAGCGTGATCTCGGTGTTCTTCGTCAGCACGATCGGCGCGAAGACGATCACCGAGGTCGCGGTGCTGGCGATGACGGCCATCGCCACCTCACGGGTGCCGGCCGCCGCCGCCGCGCGCTGCGCCTCGCCCTTCTCGTGCCGGCGATAGATCGCCTCGAGCACGACGATCGCGTTGTCCACGAGCATGCCGACGGCGAGCATCAGGCCCATCATCGTCAGGATGTTCAGGCTGCGGTGGGTCAGG
>VGXI01000377.1 GCA_016873475.1 bacterium
TTGTCTACGTGGGGCTCCAGAGCAACGGCATCTGGCGCTGGGACGCCGGCACCGCGAGCTGGGTCGCGACCCCGATCGACAACACCATGGTCTTCTTCCTCAAGTCGCTGGCGGGCAGGCTCTGGATGGGCGGCTGGGGACAGCTCCTCAGCAGCGCGGACGGCGAGAGCTGGACCGACGAGCACGAGGGCCTCAAGTCCTGGCTGTCCGTCAACGCGCTCGACGGGGACGCCGACTGGCTCTATGCCGGCCTCGACGGCGGCGGCATCTGGCGCCGCTCCCTGGCGACGGGCCTGGAGGGGATCGACCCGGGGACCGGCGGGACCGGCGCCCGGCTCTCGGTGACCCCCAACCCCTTCCTGCGCGGGGCCCAGTTGCGCTTCACGCTCGCGCGGCCGGCGCCGGTGGCGCTCGCGGTCTACGACGTCGCGGGTCGGCTCGTCGCGCGCCTGGTCGAGGGCGAGCTGCCGGCCGGGGTCCAGGAGCGCCAGTGGGACGGCCGCACGGCCGGCGGCGAGGCGGCGCCGGCCGGGCTCTACCTGATTCGCCTCGAGGTCGCGGGCCGCGTGGAGGTGACGAAGAGCGTCCGCCTGCGCTAGCCGCGGCGGGGTGGCGCGCCGGACGGGACGAGCGTGAGCTGCCGCAGGGCCGACTGGCCCTGCCGGCAGTAGTCGATCGCTTCGCCCAGGATGCGCGCCGCTTCCTGCGGCGCGTGGAAGCCCATCGAGTTCTCTGCGTTGATGAAGTCGACCCGCCACTGCGCCTTGCGCTGGAAGGCGAGGGCCGCGGCGAGGCTCGCCGGCGCAGCGCCCGCGCGCTTGGCCGCGGCCAGCTCGCCGATCAGCTCGACGAGGGCGTCTTCGGCGCGGTTCATCAGGGCGAAGTTGCGCTCCTGAATGGTCACCACGCGGGCGGCCAGCTCCGCCTCCGGGAAGCGGTGACAGGTCTGGCAGGCGCGGGCGATGTCCAGCAGCGGGCTGCGCACGTGGTGGTCGCTGATCTTGATCGCCCCCTCACGGAGGTAGGGCATGTGGCAGTCGGCGCAGGCCACGCCGGAGCGCGCGTGCACGCCCTGGCTCCAGAGCTCGAACTCCGGGTGCTGGGCCTTGAGCGCGAGGGCACCCGTGGCGGCGTGGCTCCAGTCGAGGAAGGGGCTGCCGTCCGGAAAGCGGTGGGCGTCGTAGGTGGCCTCGATCTGCTCGACCTTGAGGCCCTGATCCCAGGGGAAGAAGAGCGTCTCCTTGGGACCGCAGTAGTACTCGACGTGGCACTGGCCGCAAACGAAGGAGCGCATCTCCTGGCGAGAGGCTTCCCGGTTGGGGTCGTAGGGCGCGCTCCGGTCGCCCGCCCGCCATTTCTCGAGCGAGGGCAGGAAGGGCAGGGGGTCTGCGCTCCGCGCGAGGGCGGCGATGCCGCGGAGGAAGCCCGGCTTGGTGATCCGCAGCTGCATCGTCACCGGATCGTGGCAGTCGATGCAGGCCACGGGGTGCTCGACGAGCTTCGTCGCCTCCGCGTAGGGCATGGCGCAGAACGCTTCGAAGCCACGCCTGAGCTGCTCCTGAGCGCTCTCGCTGAGGAAGGGATCGCCGAGCGCGCCCGGCGCGCCTTGCTTGAGGCCCTCCGCGCGGAAGGCCACCGTGTTCGAGGCATGGCAGTGCAGGCAGGCGCCCGACTGCTTGCGCTCGGTGACGCGCTTGGTCGCGCGCTGGTCCTCGAGCATGTAGGCGTGCCCGCGCCGCTCGCGGAAGTCGATCGCGAAGGCGTAGCCCTCGAAGATCGTCACGAGGCGAGGATCCTCCGCGATGCGGCTGTCGGGCAGGGTCTCGCTGCCCCAACCGCCGAAGCGGGTGCCGGTGCGCTCGGCCGTGCGCAGGTAGGCGTCGTACTGGCGGGGAAAGTTCTTGCCCCAGATGGCGGGGTCCACCGTCGTCTCGTCCAGCTCGACCAGGGG
>VGXI01000378.1 GCA_016873475.1 bacterium
GGGGATGGACTTCGGGTCGTGCCCCGGCTCGCGGAGGACTCGGTCGAGGTACGGGACCGCCGCCGGCTGGCGCCCGAGAGCTTTCCAGTCCTCCCGCGCAAGGTCGAGGAGCGCTCGAGCCAGGTCGTCGTCGGGCTTCCAGCCCTGCTCGTCGAGCGCAGCCACGCAGGCCTGCCGGACCTCGCGAGCCCCGTCGCAGAGCGTGTCCACGAGGAGTGCCTGGGACCCTTCGCCGGGTACCCGGCCGAGCGCGCGGGCCGCCGCGGCCCGGACCTCGGAGACCTCGTCGTTGGCGATGCACGCAGCGAGCGGTTGGAGCGCACCTGCTCCCGCGAGCGCCGGCATCGCCTCTGCAGCCGCGATGCGTGCTATCGCATCCGCGTCGCCGAGCAACATGGCTGCCGCGGATCCCGCGCTGGCAACGTCGCCGGCCGCCGAGAGACCCGCGAGCGCCGCCGCGCGCGCGACGGCAGCGTCGTGCGCCAATGCGCCGCGGAGCAGGCGGACGCCTTCATTGCTGGCGGCAAGTCCCCGGCAAGCCTCCGCGCGTACGTCGCTCTCGGAGTCGGCGAGAGCCGCCCCTAGCGCGTCGTGGCCCGCGCGAAGAGCCCCAAGCGACTTCGCAGCAGCCACCCGGACTGCGGCGTCGCGGTCGCCCCTTACGGCGCTCGAGAGCGCCTCGGCTCCTGCCTCCGGCGAGAGGCGCGCCAGGGCCTCGGCCGCACGCACGCGCTCCACGCCGGTGTGCTCCAGCAGCGCTCGAGAGAGCGCGGGGCCTGCGACGTCGCCGAATCGGGCCGCCTCGTCCATGCGACCTCGAGCGACCTGCACGAGCGCGCCCTGCACGTCCTCGCCGGGCTCGGCGCCGAGGATCTCGAGCGCCAGGGCCGCCTCGGTGCGAACGAGCCGGCTCACGTCGTCGAGGAGGGCCTGCACCGGCCCGGCCAGGGTCGGGTCCCGCCAGCGGGCAATGGCCTCCAGGGCGCACCGGCGCGCCGCGGGCGACGAGCTCGAGAGCTCCGCCACGAGCATCGCCTTCTGGTCCTCGAGCCCGGTGCGTGCCTGGAGCTCGCGCCGGGACATCCAGCGCGCGTAGGCGTGGTCCGCGACGTGCGTGCGCACGCCGAGCGGCATCCAGCCGAGGGAGGCGAGCGCCGCCCCGGCCGCCTCGCGGACCGAAAGGACCGCGTCGCCCATCGCCTCGACGAGTGGATCGATCGCCGCCGGATCACCGGACGCGCCCAGCGCGTTCGCTGCCGTCACGCGGATCTCCGGAGACTTGTCCGACAGGCGCTGGACGAGGAACCCCGTCTGCCGGAGCGCAGGGCACGCCAGGGCCTCGGCCGCTGCGAAGCGCACCTTGTCCTCGGGATCGCCCTTGGCCGCCGAGTGGAGCAAGGCCACGGCCTGTTCGTCCCCGATCCGCCCGAGGGCCGTGGCTGCGCCCACGCGGACGTGGCCGCTCGGATCGTCGCGAAGGAGCCGCCTGAGCTCCGCGGCCGCCCCGGCAGGCGCCTGCGCGGCGTGCGTACCGTACCCGCGGGTCGCCAGGGCACGCACCGTCGGATGCGTATCCGCGAGCGCCGGCAGGAGCGCCGTAAGGGCTGCGCCGCCCACTCCCACGAGCGCCTGGACGGCGCCGGCTCTTCTGCCGACGCTCCCCGAATCGAGCCCCCTCTCCCGCAGGACGCGCTCGAGGAGCGGCACTGCGGGCTCGCCGAGCCTTCCCAGCGCCTGCCAGTCTTCGCCGGCGAGCGCCACGATGGCCTCCGCCACCACGCTGCCGGGCCGCCATCCCATGGCGTTCAGCGCGTCCAGCGCCGCCTGGCGCACGGAGCGGTAGCGGTCGCCAAGGGCAGCCCCGAGCGCCTCCTCCGCCTCCCGGCCGCCCGCGCGGCCGAGGGCCCTGGCAGCCGAAGCGCGCACGACCTCGGCCTCGTCGGACCTGAGC
>VGXI01000379.1 GCA_016873475.1 bacterium
AGGATTGTCGGAGTGCGTGAGCCTTGGAGCAAGTGGAAAGCACTCGGTGGCTCGAGTGCGGTACTAGCCCCAATTCGTCAGAAATCAGGCGGCTTCGAGCCGCTGGACGATCCGTTCAACCTCCCTCCTGGCAGGGAGGTTGTTCATTAGCTTCAAGACCTGCCGGCCAGCAGGGCGCTGGAGCACGCCGGCCCGGCAGATCCACTCGAAGCGCAAGGTCCCAATCCGCTTCAGGGCGAAGATCGGGGATCGTTTCGCGGTGTGGCGGCGACGTTGAGCGGTAGTGTCGATCTGGAGGCTGACCACGAGGTTGTGCGCCATGGCGGCGAGGAGCTGCCAGGTACTGTTGGCCGCGTAGTTACGGGTCGGGATCGTGGCAAAGGCGTAACCGCTTTTCAGCTCTGACAGGACCTTTTCGTGAGCGCCCCGACCTGCCATGAACTGCCAGAGGGCCTTGATGCCGACGGTCTTGTTCGTCGCGACCGCGGAATACTCCCAGTGCCCGTCCGTTGGGTCGAACAGATCGAGCTGGTAGTTCTTGGGGCTCTGGTGCTGAACGCGCTTGCGATAGATGGCGACGCGCAGCGTTCTCGACCATGGGTGGAGCGCAAGCGTCACGTCGAAGCCGTCAACGTCCTGAGCGACGCGCCGCCATCGCTTTTGCTTACGGATCTGTGTCTGCAGATCCACCCACTGATAGAACGGGACCTTGATCGCGTACTCGGCGCGCGTGTCAAGCCAGCCGATGATGTCGCGGCGGAAGTAGGCGCCATCCATGCGGATCTCGGCGGTAGCGCCGGGCGCAACCTGGGCCAGATCACGCAAGGCGTCTCGCAAGAAGCCCATCGCCGCTTTGCCGTCGTTGACATTGCCCGCGCGATTCTGCACGCGGAGAATGTGCCCCGTTTGCGCCAGATGGGCCGTGATGGGAAAGTAGCTGGGACTCTTGCGGTGATGCGGGTTGTAGCCCCGGAACGCACGCTCAGCCGTCAGGCCTGTCGAGCACACCGTGCCGTCGATGTCCAGAGTCACTCGGGGCAGCCGCAACGGCCGGTAGCTCTGTGCCAGAAGCTCAACCTGAAAGCGCTGCAGCGCGCGGCGGACCGTCAGCGAGCACTGCCCCAGCCACCGGGAGAGCGTGCGATCCGAGGGGAGCTGCCTCAAGCCGCTGAATCGCGAGACGAGCGGGTCGCCCTGGAGGTACGCGACATGGCGGAGGCGGTGCGCCCCGAGAATGAGCATGACCAGAATCAGCTTGATCATCGAGACCGCAGCGAAGTCACCCCGCAGCAATCGAGGAGCCAGGTGGCTCTGCAGTCGCCGCGAGAAGTCGATTCGGCGGAGATAGCAGCGGAAGATCTCGATCCCACCATAGGACGTCAGTCCGCTGGCTGTGAAGGCGAGGCCCAAGTCGGCGTTGACACGACGGCGCAGATCGGCTTTTCTTCGTCTCACTGGAAGTGCCCTTTCGGCGAGGGGAGGATCTTTGGTTGGATACCTCCTTCTGCCGCGAAACGGCCTACTTCTCAAGGGAAAAGGCGACCCCTCTCACGAGAAGGTCGCCTTTTCTGTGTCCAAGTCTGACGAATTGGGGCTAGTCACGCTCGTCACCGCGCGTGCGCCGGCTTGCGGCCACGGCATTCTTGCCGAGAGCCGGCGGCGAAGGCTCTTCTCGTGGCGATGTACTTGACTGCCGCCGATTCTCATAGTATATTGCATGCTCCCCCACCTCCTGCGACCTCGTCCTGGCGAGGTTTCTCCATGTCCGCGTTCCTGCCGAATCTCCCCGCCGCCGCGGTGGATGCCCGCCTGCGTGCGGCCGTCGCCGAGCTTCGCCGCGCCGAGCAGAGCGCCGTGCTCTGGTTCGGCGAGCTGATGCGCCGGCGCCTCTACCGCGACTGCGGCTACGCCAGCATTCATGCCTACGCCGAAGCCGCGCTCGGCTTCTCC
>VGXI01000380.1 GCA_016873475.1 bacterium
CCGTCCCCGCGCGCGCGGCGCACGCCGCTCACCAAGGCTCATCGACGAGGGCCGTTCGCAGGTCAACCTTGCCTTCAGCACGTATCCGAGGAGGCGCCGCACCGTGGCCGCTTCCGTCACGAAGGCAAGGATTCGCATGGCACTGCCGCAGCGCGGGCAAACCAGAGGCAGCACCTCGTAGATCCGCGCCAGCAGCATCGCCCAAGCGTAGCGCCACGTGCGTGGGGATGGCGACGGCTCCGGCGCTAGTGGCCCGTCCTCGCTAGCCAGCTCCATGCGCACCGCGACCGGGTGAAGCCGGTAGGCCAGCGCTTCGCTCGGCCCCACCGTCGCGATCACCGGCGAGCGCAGCTTGGCGTGCGGGGCGAGCACGCCGTGGTAGCGCGTGCGATGCTGTCGCGGCAGCGGGATCAACGTCGTCAGGCGCGCCAGTAGCTCCAGCGGCGTGAGGGTGAGGCAGGTACACCCGTTGGCCGGGGGCTTGTCTAGCGGCAGGCCAGCGTCCCGGCATTGAGCCAGTCCAGGCGCGCGCTGTCGAACTCAGCAGTCGCAGGAAGCCAGGCGGAAGGAGGGAGATGGGCACCGAATGGGCACTGAGCGCCCGCTCAGATGCCCTACAGCACAAAGCCCGGCCGCAACTGCTGCTGCGACCGGGCTTTGGGGGTGGGCGATACTGGGATCGAACCAGTGACCTCATGCGTGTGAAGCATGCGCTCTCCCAGCTGAGCTAACCGCCCGTTGGTGGACCGCAGGAGGATCGAACTCCTGACCTCTGCATTGCGAACGCAGCGCTCTACCAGCTGAGCTAGCGGCCCCGAAAGCGGATGCCAATGTAGCGGATGCGCCTGGGGAAGGCAAGCCCCGGGGGCGGCAGCTCGCGCGCAGCGCCCTGGCTCCGCGCCACCACGCAGGTGATGGAAAAGAGGCGCGGGGCCTCTCGCGCCGGGCTGGGCCACGGCTCGGGAGGCCCCGCTTGAGGGGGGTGTGACTAGCGGACCTGGATCTCGCGGCCAGCCACCTGCGCGGCCTTGGCGATCGTGATCATCAGCAGGCCGTTCTTGAACTCGGCCTCGATCTTCTCGGCATCGGCCTCCTTCGGCAGCCGGAAGCTGCGCTCGAAGCGGCCGTAGAGGCGCTCGACCCGGCGGAAGCGGCGCTCCTTCTCCTCGCTGACGCTCTTGCGCTCACCGCTCAGCACCAGCAGGCCGTCCTCCACCTTGAGGCTGAGGTCGCTTCTCTCGAGCCCGGGCAGCTCGACGTGGATCTCGTACTGCTTGTCCGTCTCGAGGATGTCCACGCGCGGGCTCCAGCGCAGCTGGGCCTCGGGCTCGCAGGTCGCGCAGCCCGCGGGCGCGCTGAAGAACTCGTTCCAAAGGCGATCGATGTCGTTCATGCCGGCGTACTGGGGCTTCCACTTGATGAGAGTCATCTCGGCTCCTCCTGATTCGGCTCGAGCCTCTGGGGCTCGCGGGGTGAGGGGTTCACATGCTCGACCGGCCTACAGCAACCGGCTTGCCAAACCCAGTTCGCCTCGAGAAGTGACGATTCGAGTAGGACTTCGGAGTTGTACACGTGTACACTCGCCGAGCCGGGCCGTGACTTGCTGCCATCGTGACACCGGGGGAAGCTGCCACATCGGCTGCAGTCTGTCGGCCGGTCACCGAGCTGTCAGCTAAGCGGCAAAGTCCGGCGGCCCCCGCGCAGCGCCGCGTCTTGTGGAGATGCCGCTCCGGGATTACCCTGCGCTCAGTCCAGCACCGGAGGTGCAGCATGGCGATGAAGACGCAGCCCGGCCTCTCCCGCCGCGGCGTCGCCGTTCCCGCGAGCCCCATCCGCCGCCTCGTCCCCGACGCCGACCGCGCGAAGGCCGCGGGCGCCAAGATCTACCACCTCAACATCGGCCAGCCGGACATCCCCACCCCGCGCGAGATGATCCGCGCCTACCAG
>VGXI01000381.1 GCA_016873475.1 bacterium
CGGGCTCGCTGCGCCAGGCGAAGTCCCAGCTGGCGTCGGCTCGGCGGTAGCACTCGAGCACGCCGAGGTTGTAGCCATAGCAACCGGCCTGGCAGACGGTCACCGGGCCGACGCGGCGGGGCTCGCGCAGAAAGCTGTGGCTGTGGCCGCCGATGATGAGGGGGATCTCGGGCACGGCCGCGGCGAGAGCGCTGTCGGCCTCGAGACCGCAGTGGCTGAGGACGAGGCGCAGATCGGCCGCCGGGCGCGCGGCCGCGAGCCACTCGCGGAGCGCCTGCGCCGGCGGACGCACGAGCAGCTCGCCGCGCGCGGCCTCGCCGACGAGCTCGGGCAGCTCGGCCGCGATGAGACCGACGACCTCCACGCGCAGATCGCCGGCGGCGAGCAGCGCGCTCTCCGGCAGCAGGGGCTCGCCGTCGGGGAAGCCGAGATTGGCGCAGACGGTGGGAAAGCGGGCGCCGACGCGCGCGCGCAGGAAGTTGAGATAGCCGTCGTCCAGTTCGTGGTTGCCCAGGGCCATCGCCCCGCAGCCGAGGCGGTCCATGAGCGCGATGCCCAGGCTGCCCCGGTAGAAGTGGTAGAAGGGCGTGCCCGCGAAGAGGTCGCCGGCGTCGAGATAGAGCAGGCGCTCGCCGTGCTCCGCGCGCAGCTCGCCGAGGCGCCAGGCGATTCGCGCCAGGCCGCCGCGCAGCGCGCCGTCGCGATCGGGGAAGCTGCGGTAGTGGGCATGCAGGTCGTTCGTGTGCGCGATCACGAGATCGGGCCGGCGGGCCTCCGCGCCGAATGCAGCGCCGGCGAGGGCGAGCAGGAGGGCGAGCACGGCGAAGCGGCGACGGCGCGAGTGCATGGCGTCCTCAATCCGCATTGTAGCGGACGGTACGAAGCTCTATGTTTGTCCTGGACCTGTCCCGGAGGCCAGTATGGAACCGCGCACCGCCCCTCACAAGGGCTTTCGCCCCCGCTCGCCGCTGCTCCTCCTGCTCGGGCTCCCGCTGGCGCTCGCCTGCGCCGAGTCGCCGGCGCCGCCCGGCGACGACAACCATCCGCCCCAGATCGTCTCGATCGCCATCTCCGGCGGCAAGCCGGTGATCGCGGCGGGCACCCTCAACGTGTTGCTACAGGCCGTCACCGCCGACATCGACGGCGATCCGCTGACCCTCAGCTGGAGCGGCCCGGGCAACTTCCACAACGCCGACAACGCGGCGAAGACCGTGCGCTGGGACGTGCCCGCGGGCCAGTACGGGGAGCTCACCGTGACCTGCTCGGCCAGCGACGGCGTCGCGACCGGCAGCAAGGACCGGGACATCCCGGTCGGCCGCGCGCTGACGACGCTGGACTACGGCACCCCGGTCGGCGACCAGGTGACCTGGAGCAAGGCCGAGGCGCCCTTCTACGTCATGCAGAGCGACGTCGAGATCCCGACCGGCGTCACGCTGGTCGTGGGCGCGGGCGACAGCATCAGCGTCTGGTGCGACACGGACACGCGCCTGACCATCGGCGGCAGCCTGCGCGTCGAGGGCAGCAGCAGCCACGACGTCGTCTTCCGGCACTACGGACCGGCCAGCGACGAGCCCGGCCTCTGGAACGGCATCTACTTCGTCTCGAGCGCCGGCGGCCTGGCCATGTCCCGCTGCGTCGTGCGCAACGCCAACGTGGCTGTCAGCTTCGAACAGGGGACGGGCACGGGTGCCGTCCTCGAGGGCTGCGCTTTGCTCGCCTGCAACACGGTGGTCACGCTCCGCTTCGGGGAACTCGCGCTGATCGGCTGCCTCAGCGAGGACTTCGACACCGGTCTCGTCGCGGACTTCGAGTCGGCGGTGAGCGTCGAGAACTGCACCTTCCGCAACGGTAGCGGGGAGTCGCTGATCATGCGCGGCGGCGCCAGCGGCCACTGCCATGGCTCCTACTTCACCGACGTCGGCGCGCCGATCG
>VGXI01000382.1 GCA_016873475.1 bacterium
GCTTGAAGCCCGCTGGGCGCGCGCCTATGCTCGCGGCCCACCCCAGCCGATCGAGGCGCCGCATGGCCGAGCTTCCCGTCGTCACCCTGCTGCCCGGCGAAGAACGCCGGCTGCGCCGCGGCCACTGCTGGGCCTACGCGGGCGAGATCGCCGCCGCGCCGGATGGGCTCGCCGCCGGCGACAGCGTGCTGCTCGTCGACGCGCGCGGCGAGGCGCTGGGCAGCGCGCTCTGGAATCCCCAGTCGCAGATCCGCGCGCGGCTCTTCGCGCGCCGCCCGCTGGATTTCGCGACGCACCTGCCGCAGGCGCTGGAGCGCGCGCTCGACCTGCGCCTGCGGCTCTTTGCGGCGCCGCAGTACCGGCTCGTCTTCGGCGAGGCGGACGGCCTGCCCGGGCTCACGGTGGATCGCTTCGGCGCCCTGCTCGTCGCGCAACTCGCCTCGGCGGCCAGCGAGGCGCACGCGGCGGCGATCGCGGGCGCGCTGCTCGCGTTGCCCGGCGTCACCGGGCTCGTGCTGCGCCGCGACGCCGGCGTGCGCCGCAAGGAGGGCCTCGCCGAACTCGCGCCCGAAGTGCAGGGCGCGTTGCCGGCCGAGGCCTGGGCCGAGGAGGGCGGACTCCGCTTCGCGATCGATCCGCTGGGCGGCCTCAAGGGCGGCTGGTTCTGGGATCAGCGCGAGAGCCGCGCCTGGCTGCGCGGCGTCGCGCGCGGCCGCCGCGTGCTGGACCTCTTCTGCCACAGCGGGGGCTTCGCGCTGCAGGCCGCAGCGGGCGGCGCCCAGGCCGTGCTCGGCCTCGATCGCTCGGAGGCGGCCCTCGCCCTCGCGCGCCGGAGCGCTCTCGCCAACAGCCTCGGCAAGCGCTGCCGCTTCGCCGCGCTCGACTTGATGCAGAGCGGCAAGGGCAAGGCCGGCTGGCCGCACGGCGAGTGGGATCTGGTCGTCCTCGATCCGCCGGCGCTGGCCAAGGAGCGCGGCGAGGCGGAGAGCGCCCTCGGCGCCTACACTCACCTCAACCGCAAGGCCGCCGGGCGCGTGGCGCCGGGCGGCATCCTGCTCACCTGCTCCTGCACCTATCCGGTCGAGGAGCACATCTGGCAGGGCCACGTGCTGCGCGCGGTGGCGAAGTCGGGCCGCCACGCGCGGGTGATTCACCGCGGCGGGCAGGGCGGCGATCACCCGGTGCTGCCCGGCATGCCCGAGACGCGCTACCTCAGCGTGCTCGCCCTTCAGCTCGACTGAGCCTGCGGCGCCGGCAGCAGGCTGGTCGCGAAGAGCGCGAGGCCCATCACGACGACCACGGTCGCGCCCGTGGGCAGGTCCAGCCAGTAGGAGACGAGCATGCCGGCCAGGCTGGTCGCGATGCCGAAGCTCCAGGCGTAGCCCAGGCGCCGCGCGCCCTGCGCGCCGCGCAAGGCCGCAAACACCGAGGGCACGATGAGGAAGCTGAAGACGAGCAGCACGCCGGCGATGCGCACCGAGCTCGTCACGACGAGCGCGAAGACCGCATAGAAGAGGAAGTCCCAGAGGGCGAGCCGCCGCCCCGCCTGCCGCGCGCCTTCGGGGTCGGCGCTGAGCTGGGCCAGCGGCCCGTGCACCCGCCAGAGCAGGGCGCCGAGCAGGCCGTAGACCAGCGCCGTCTTCAGCACTTCCTGCCAGCTCACCCAGAGCAGCGCGCCGACCAGCATCTGCTCGACGTGCTCGGCGCCGTGCGGACTGCGCGCGGCGATGATGAGCGCGGCGCTCGAGGCGAAGACATAGGCGATGCCGATCACCGCTTCCTGCGGCACGCGCCGCAGGTGCTGGCGCGAGAGCGCGAAGAGGCCCGCCGCCCCGAGGGAGGCGGCGAGCCCGAGAAAGTAGGCGGGACGGCTCTCCAGTTCGACGCCGAAGAGCAAGCCCGCGGTGGCGCCGAGGGCGGCGGGG
>VGXI01000383.1 GCA_016873475.1 bacterium
CGGCTTTCGCCTGGGCTGGCGGGGGACAGGGGAGCCCTCTCCGAGAACTCCTGTGAAGCGGAGTTCGAGGAGAGGGCTCCCCTGTCCTCGGCAGGATTCTGTGGGTGCCGCGGCGGCCTCTAGGTCTCCTAAGCGGCTCTTTGACTGCCGGACGCTCGATCGAGCCCCTGGTCGGGGCAGATAGTATAGCCCCTTTGCTCGCCCGTCGCATTGACGGCGAGCGTTTTCGCTCTACACTTGTCCTGCAGAGAGCCTCAGGCCGTTCTCCGAGTTGGGACGTTGTCCCGGTTTCCTCGTTGGCCGAGGCTCTCGCTGTCTTCGCTCACCCCCTCTTGCAGCAGGTCGTAGACCCGCTCGAGTAGCCGTGCCGCCGTGGCGCAGGTCGCCAGCAGGTAGTGCTTGCCCCGCTTGCGCAGCCGCTGGTGGTAGGCACGCAGCTCCGGATCAAACTGCCGGCAGCAGCTCGCCCCCAGAAACACCCAGGCCCGCAGGTAGGGGCTGCCCTTCTTGCTGATTGGCTGGCCAGGACTCGTGTGCCCTGCCGAGGCCTTCACCCGCGGCGCCAGGCCGGCGTAGGCGATCAGGGCCTTGGCACTGGGAAAGCGGGCCACGTCGCCGACGTGGGCCGTCAGTGCTGCCGCCAGGAATTCACCCAAGCCAGCCACTTGCAGCAGCCGCTGCTGCGGGTCCACCTGGCCGTAGAGCTCAGCGATCCGGGCATCGAGCCGCTGCACCTGGGCTTCGACCGCTTCGAGCTCATCGAGCTGGACGTTGATCTCCAGCTGCAGCTCCTCGGCCTGGAGGCCGAGGGCCGGTGCGTCCTGCACGCAGGCCCAGAGGGCATCCAGGCGCTCGGCGCCGAGCTTGCCCCAGGAGGCTTTGCGCATCAGGTCGCCCAGGCGCTTCTTGCCCAGTCGCTTGGCCCGCTCCGGCGCCAGGTAGCGCCGCAGGTAGAGCCGCCCACTCTGGCTGTAGCGCACCGGCAACACGGTATCGATGCCCGGCTGCACGGTCTCGGCCAGGTGGCTGATCCGCCGCTTCAGGTCGGCGATCCGGCAACGGCCCTTCCAGCGCAGACGGCACAGGCGCAGCAGGCTGCGGCAGGCCGGACTGGGCCGCCACAGCGGCTTCAAGTCCGGATCCACCAGCGGCAAGCGCGCCAGCGCCGCCGAATCCGTGATGTCCGTCTTCGTGTGCTGCACATAGAAGCGCCGCAGCGCGTGCGCCTTCGTCGGCGGCACCAGGTAGACCCGATAGCCCTGCTCGCACAGCGGCCAGGCCAGCGCATTCCACCACTCCGTCGTCGCTTCGATGGTGAAGACCGTCTCGGCGACCGTGGCGCCCTGCGCCGTCAGTGCACTCAGCAGCTCTGCCAGCGCCGCCTGCCCGCGGCCAATGCGAAAGCTCGGCAGGACTTCGCGCTGCTTCTCATCCACCACTGCGACCTGGTGGAAGCGCTTGCCCAGGTCGATCCCCACATACACGACTCCATCCATGGCCTCACTCCTTCTGCGCGTCGGGGACTCTCCACCACCGCCCGCTCTCCGCCTCAAACTAGTGCTTTCCCCGGGACTCACGTCCCAATCTCCTCAATCGAGGCTCCCGGACGGGGCGGAGCGCCAACCTAGTTGACGGGCTGTCTGCCCAACTTCAGAAACGGCGCCCCGACACCCGTCCGGAACCCTAGAGCGAGAAATCCCCCAACGCAAAAGCCCGGCGACCTTGTCCTAAGGACTCGATCGCCGGGCTGAATACCGGACAGTGAAAAGAGACGCGGACTATTTCATGAGGATGATCTTCTGCATCCCGCGCTCCTCGTGGCCGTCCCCTGTGCGCAGGGACAGCCGCGCGAGATAGATGCCGCTGGGCAGCGGCTCGCCCGCTTCGTCGATCGCCACCC
>VGXI01000384.1 GCA_016873475.1 bacterium
CGCGGAAGAACTCCACGGCGGGGATCAGGGCGGCGTCGAGTTCGCCGTAGCGGAGGCGGTCGGCGAGGGCGCTGGGACTTGCATAGACGAGCTCGACTTCGGGGCTGCGGCTCTTCTCCAGGCCGCGGGTGAGCGGCAAGGTGTTCACGAAAGCGATGACCCCGACGCGCAGCGTGCCCATTGTCCCTCCCTGGCCTGTTCACGAGTCCGCCGAGAACTCGGCGGCGCCAGGATAGGCAGGCCGGCCCGATCCGGCAAGCGGTGATTCTGCAGTTGGGGCGTGGCCGCGCGGGGCCGTGTTCAGCCGAGCAGGATGGCGAGCGCGCCGGCCGCGAAGACCGTCACGCCGACCCAGCTGTTGAGGCGGAAGAAGGCCAGGTCGATGCGCGCGAGATCGCCGCCCCGCACCACGCGGTGCTCCCAGAACAGCAAGATCGCGGCCAGGAGCAAACCGCCGCGGAAGGGAAGCCCGAGGCTCTGCTGCTCGCCGAGCAGGGCCAGCGCGGCGAGCATTGCCAGGTGACAGAGTGCCGCGAGCCGCAAGGCGCCCTGCGCGCCGAGGCGCGCGGCGAGGGAGTGCAGACCCCGCGCGCGGTCGAAGGCGGCGTCCTGCAGCGCGTAGATGAGGTCGAAGCCGGCCACCCAGAGCAGCACGGCGGCCGCGAGCAGCCAGGGCGCGCCGGCCAGGGTGCCGCGCACGGCGACCCAGGCGCCGATGGGCGCGATGGCGAGCGACAGCCCCAGCCAGAAGTGACTCGCCACGGTGAATCGCTTCGCGTGCGAGTAGCCGAGCAGCCAGGCGAGGGCGAAGGGCGCGAGCTTGCCGGCCAGGGGCCCGAGCAGCGTGGCGAGGGCCATGAACAGCGTCGCGTTGACGATGATGAAGCCACCCACCCAGGCGCGGTTGAGGAGGCCTGCCGGCAGGTGGCGGCCCGCGGTGCGCGGGTTCTCGGCATCGAGCCGGTGGTCGACGAGACGGTTGTAGGCCATGGCCGCGCTGCGGGCCGTCACCATGCAGCCGAGGATGAGCGCGAGCGCGCGCCAGCCCGGCCAGCCGGGGGGCGTGGCCTCGCGCGCGGCGAGCATCGCGCCGAAGAGCGCAAAAGGCAGCGCGAAGAGCGTGTGCGGGAAGGCGATCATCGCGAGCACGGCGTGCAGGCGGCCGGCGAAGCCGCGGGGCGCCGCTGCGGCGGGGGCTGCCCCGCTCACGCGGGCGGCACCTCGCCCCAGCCGGGCTGCGGCGAGCGGCCGCCGAGGCCGAGCTGGCCGAGAATGCGCGCGACGATGAAGTCCACGAGCTGCTCCACGCGCTCGCTGCCCTGGTAGAAGCCGGGGCTGGCCGGGAGGATCACCGCGCCTGCGTGGGTGAGGCGCAGCATGTTCTCCAGGTGGATGGCGCTGAGCGGCGTCTCGCGGGGGACCAGCACCAGGCGACGACGCTCCTTGAGGCAGACGTCGGCGGCGCGCGTGATGAGGTTATCGCTGGCGCCGCATGCGATGCGGCCCAGCGTGCCCGTCGAGCAGGGCACGATGACCATCGGGATGTCCCGCCCGCTGCCGCTGGCGGCTGCCGCGGCGAAGTCGGCCAGCCCGTGGCGGCGCACGAGCGGCCCGCCGTCGGCGGCCTTGCCGAGCGCATCGCCGGCCGCGGGCGCGCGGCCGTAGACGCGGGCCAGCTCGTCCGCCGCGCTCGTGCCCAGCTCCACCCGGCAGAGCGCCTCGATGTTCTCGCTCAGCATCAGCTCGACGCCAACCCCGGCCTCGGCGAGCAGGCCGAGCAGGCGCCAAGCGTAGGGCGTGGCGCTGGCGCCGGTCAGGGCGACGATGATGCGGGTGGGTTCTGGCATGCGGACCTCCAGGGGAGAAGATACCACAGCCTGGC
>VGXI01000385.1 GCA_016873475.1 bacterium
GCGAAGAGCCCGAAGGCCGCGCCCGGGTTGTCCACGCGCGTGATGCGCAGCATGCCGCCGAGGTAGCTGTCCCGCCAGAGGCCGGCGGTGACCAGGTACTTCGTTAGCAGGTCGGCGGCCAGCACCGCCAGGACCGTGGCGACGAAGAGCCCCCAGTCGGTGCTAGGCCTTCTCGAGCTCAACCGTGACCTCCTCGCCGCCGAGCTGGTAGACCTCGCGGGCGCCGGCGCCCCCCAGACCCTCCGCCACGGCGAGGGCGAGGACCTCCTCGGCCAGACGTCCGCCGTGCTCGGCAAGCGTCGCCCGGGTCAGCGCCCCGCCCGTCCAGCGCAGGCGGACGCGGTCGGAGACGGCGAGCCCCGCGCTCTTGCGCAGGTTCTGGACGCGGTTGACGAGCTCGCGCAGGTGGCCCTCGCGCAGCAGCGCCTCGTCGAGCGTCAGGTCGAGGGCCCCGGCGAGGGCGCCCTCCAGCCCCACGGCGAAGTTCCCCAGGGGCTCGACAAGGAAGTCCAGCTCCTCGCGGGCGAGGCTGAAGCTCTGGCCCTGCGCGCTGACGCTCAGCGAGCCCTCGCGGTAGCCGGCGAGCACGGCGGCCGGCGGCAGTGCGGCCAGCGCTTCGGCCACCGCTTTCATCGCGCCGCCCAGGCGCGGGCCGAGCAGCTTGAAGCGCGGCTTGACGACGAAGCGCATCCGCTCGCCCGGGTCGGCGAGCTGGACCACCTGCTTCACGTTCAGCTCGTCGAGGATCAGCTCGCTGAGCTCGCCGTCGGCGAGCACGCGCGCGAGCGCCGCGCCGCCACCGGCGACGGCGAAGCCCGGCAGGGGCTGGCGCGTGCGCTGGCCCGAGAGGTTGCGCAGGGTGCGGCCGAGGCCGACCACGGCGAGCACGCCCGCCATCGCCTCCTCGAGCGCCTCGTCGCGGCGCGCGGGCGCCGGGCGCGGGTAGCTCGCCAGGTGGACGCTCGTCGGGTCCTCGCCCGCGAGATCCGCCCCGTGCAGGCCGCGGTAGATCGCCTCGCTGAGGAAGGGGATGAAGGGCGCCGCCAGGCGCGCCGAGCCCTCGAGCACGCTCCAGAGCGTCTCGTAGGCGCCCGCCTTGTCGGGGTTCATCGCGCCCTTCCAGAAGCGGCGGCGGCTGCGGCGGACGTACCAGTTGCTCAGCTCTTCGTTGGTAAACTCGCAGAACCTTTTGGCGGCGCGCGAGAGGTCGAGGGCCTCCAGATCGGCGCGCATCTCGCCGACGAGGGTCTCGAAGCGCGAGCGGATCCAGCGGTCGAGCAGGCTCAGGCGCGGCGCGCAGCAGCCGGGCGTCCAGCCGTCGAGCCGGGCGTACTGCGCGAAGAAGGCGTAACTGTTGCGCAGGGTGCCCAGGGTCTTGGCGTTCATGTCGCGCGGGCCGCCGGTGTCGAACTTGAGCGCCGTCCAGAGCGGCCCGGCCGTCGCCATGTAGAGGCGGATGGCGTCGGCGCCCTCGCTGTCGAGCAGCGCGAAGGGATCGACGCGGTTGCCCAGGGACTTGCTCATCTTCTTGCCCTGGGCGTCGACGACGTGCCCGCTGACCAGCACGCGCTTGTAGGGCGCCTCGCCGCGCAGGAAGACGCCGAGCGCGAGCAGGCTGTAGAACCAGCCGCGCGACTGGTCCACCGCCTCGCAGATGAAATCCGCGGGGAACTGGCCCGCGAAGCGCTCCTCGTTCTCGAAGGGGTAGTGCCACTGGGCGTAGGGCATCGCTCCCGAGTCGAACCAGGCGTCGATCACATCCGGCACGCGGCGCAGGCGCTCGCCCGTCTCCGGGTGCCTGAGCTCGATGGTGTCGACGAAGGGCTTGTGCGGATCGATCGGCTCCGCCAGCGGCGTCGCGGCCAGCGCGCGCAACTCC
>VGXI01000386.1 GCA_016873475.1 bacterium
AGCGCCCTTCAGGTGCGGCGAGGCCTGCTCGCCGAGGGCGAGCAGCGCGTCCAGGTGCGCGTCCCGCCGCAGGGCGCTCTCGCCCGCCTGCACGAGCGCCGCGAGCCCGTACTCGCGCACCGTCTCGAGGAGCTGGTAGCGCGCCTCGCCGCCCGGGCCGCTCGCCACCACCACCAGCGACTTGTCGACGAAGTGCGTGAGCTGCTCGAGCATTTCGAACTCGTCGCGGCCCTCGCCGCAGACCGCCGTCGCCAGCTCCAGGCTCCAGCCGCCCGCGAAAACGGCCAGCCCGCGCAGCAGGCGCTGCTCGTCCGCCGTCAGCAGGTCGTAGCTCCAGTCGAGGGCCGCGCGCAGCGTCTGGTGCTGCGGTAGGGCCGCGCCGCCAGCGCCCGGCGCGCCGGCGCTGGTCAGGAGGCGAAAGCGGTCGTCGAGACGCGCCTCGATCGCCGCCACGTCCAGCACGCGCACGCGCGCCGCCGCCAGCTCGATCGCGAGCGGGATGCCGTCCAGGCGCCGGCAGATGCGGGCGACGACGGGCGTCGCCTCGGCGCCGAGCGTCCAGTCGGGGCGCACGAGGCGCGCGCGGTCGACGAAGAGGCGCAGGGCCTCCGACTGGGCGAGGCGCGCGGGATCCTCGCTCGCGGGCAGCGTGAGCGAGGCGAGCGGGAAGTCCTGCTCGCCCGCCAGGGCGAAGCGCTCGCGGCTCGTGGCGAGGATCTTCAGGCGCGGGCAGCCGGCGAGCAGCGCGTGGGCGAGGGCCGCGCAGGGGGCCAGCAGGTGCTCGCAGTTGTCGAGGACGAGCAAGCAGGCCTTCTCGCGCAGGTGCTCGGCGAGGGTCTCGGCCAGCGGCCGCGCGGTCTCCTCGCGCAGGCCGAGCGCCGCGGCCGCCGCCTGCGGCACGCGCTCGGCTTCGCCCACGCGGGCGAATTCGACGAGCCAGACGCTGTCCGGATAGGCCGGCGCCAGCGCCCGCGCCAGCTCGAGGGCGAGGCGCGTCTTGCCGCAGCCGCCGGGGCCCGTGACCGTCACCAGGCGCGCGAAGCCGACGAGGCGCTTCAGCTCGGCCAGCTCGCGCTCGCGGCCGATGAAGCGCGTCAAGGCAAGCGGCAGGTTGTGCGCCGCAGCAGGCGGGGCCGCCGCCGCGCCGGCCGCCTCGAGCGCGGCCAGCGCCCGCCGCACGGCGCCCATGTCGGCCGGGCGCGCCGCGGCGTCCCGCGCCAGGCAGCTGGCGAGCAGGACGCGCAGGGCCTCCGGCAGTCCGCCCGGCAGCAGGGCCCAGTTCGGCTCCCCCTCCAGCGTGCGCGCCAGCACCTCCAGCGCGCCCGCGCCGCCGAAGGCGGGCCCCCCGGCCAGGCACTCGAAGAGCACGCAGCCGAAAGCGAAGACGTCCGTGCGCGGATCCAGCGGCAGACCCCGCGCCTGCTCGGGGCTCATGTAGCCGGGCGTCCCGAAGACGGTGCCCTGCGCCTCCAGCGTGAGCGAGCGCGTCGAGGCGTCGGGCTCCGCGCCCGCCGGCCCCGAGCGCGCGAGGCCGAAGTCCACCAGCTTCACCGCGCCCTTGCCGGTCAGCATCACGTTCGCGGGCTTGAGGTCGCGGTGGATGACCCCCTGCTCGTGCGCCGCCTCCAGGCCGGCGGCCATCTGCCGCGCGATCTCCAGCGCCTCGGCGAGCGGGAGCGCCCCCCGCGCGAGCCGCGCCGCCAGGGTGCCGCCCTCGACCAGCTCGAGCACGAGGGCCGGGGCCTCGCCGGCCGTCTCGACGAGGCCGTAGATCGCCGCGATGTGCGGGTGGTTCAGCGAGGCGAGCAGGCGCGCCTCGCGGCGCAGGCGGTCGACGCGCTCGGGGTCCTGGGTGAAGGCGGGAGCCCC
>VGXI01000387.1 GCA_016873475.1 bacterium
GAGCGCCTCGGTGTGGTCGAACACGAGGTAGCCGCCGCGCTTGAGCCAGACCTGCCGCTGCAGACTCTGCTCCAGTTCGCTGCTGATGCCGAAGGCGTCGAAGATGGGCAGCTCCTCGCGATAGTAGAGCACCCGGTTCTCCAGCTCGGGCGCGAAGGTGCGCACGTAGTCGACCAGCTGCGCGTGCTCCACTTCGTGATCGATGAGCAGGCGCTTGACTTCCTCGTTGAAGATGTCCCGCACGAGACCGATGACGAGGCCGACCTCTTCGCGCAGACGCACGGGGGCCTTGCGGCCCTTGGTCTTCTCGACGATTTCCTGGTGCCGGGCGTGCAGGGCGCGCACGTCCTCCTCGAGCTGCTCCTCTTCCACCCGCTCGCCAGCCGTGCGCACGATCACCGCGTAGCCCTTGGGCCGGCAGCGCTGGATGATGCGCTTCAGGCGCGTGCGCTCGTTGCGATCGAGGATCTTGCGGCTGACGCCGATGTAGTCCATGCCGGGCATCAGCACGCAGAACTTGCCGGGCAGGGAGAGCTGGGCGGTCAGGCGCGGTCCCTTGGTGCCGATCGGCTCCTTCGTGACCTGGATGACGACCTCGTCGCCCTTCTTGAGCAGGCTCTCGATGGGCGGGTAGCTGGCGGCCTCGCGCCGGCCGCGGCCGTTCTTGCCGGCCCGCTCCTCGTCCAGGTCGAGATCCTTGAGGCGCTCCGGGTCGCCCTCGCCCCAGGCGAGGTCCGAGACGTGCAGGAAGCCGGCCTTCTCGTAGCCGATGTCGACGAAGGCGGCCTGGATGCCGGGCAGGACCGCCTTGACCAGCCCCTTGTAGACGTCGCCGACGATGTGCTTGCTGTCGCCGCGCTCGACGAGGTACTCGACCAGCTCGTGGTTCTCGAGCACGGCTACCGCGACCTCGGTCGCGCCGACGTGGACGAAGATCTCCCGTTGCATGCCACCCCTTAGCGTTCACGCGCAAGGGGCGCCAGCCGCGCGAGGGGGCGCTTCGCACCGGCGGGGAAGCGGGCGGCCGGAGCGGCCCGCCGGACGCGGATCTACTACTCGGGCAGCGGCTCGACGGTGATCATCACCCGGCGCAAACCCGCGGGGAACAGCCAGCCCTCGTAGAGCAGCTGTCTCCCGTCCGGGGTGAAGCGGGCGAAGAGTTCCTGTCCGGGAGCGTTCGTCACACGGTGCACCGTGCCGTCGGCCTCGCGAATGAAGAGGTCGGCGCTCCCGTACTGGCTCGAGCTGTAGACGATCCTGCCCCCGTCGTCGGCATAGGCCGGGTAGGCCTCCAGCGCCGCGGAGTTGGTCAGGTTCGTGCTCGGGCTGAGACCGTTGACTTCATCCGCCGTGAATGCCAGGGGCAGTCGGTGGATGTCGCCGTTCTGCACGTAGATCAGGTCACTTCCCGTCGGGTTGAAGAATGGCTGGCGGCCCCTGTCGTTGGTCAGGGAGATGGGCTGCACCGTCGTGTCGGGCAGCCCACCCGCTCCAATCCTCACAACCCAGATCCCGTTTCGACTGTACTCGGCATCCTCGTCGCTGATGCCGTCCTCGTCGTCGTCGCGCACGGGATCGTAGTCTTCCTTGGCCAGCGCGCGCGTGTTCGCGTGCTTGACCTGAAGGTCCAGCAGATCGCCGAGGAGATCCGTGTCGGTCGCCTCGTCGCCGGGGCCGCCAGGATAGCCGTCCCCGTTCATGTCGCCCGGCTGATCCTCGTCGATCTGACCATCGCCGTCATTGTCGATGAGATCGAGCAGGTCCTCGTCGATGAGGCCGTCCTCGTCGTCGTCCCAGGCGGGCAGGTAGTTCTGGAGCATCCAGGCGTAGCTGTACGGCGCCGGACTCGTGACC
>VGXI01000388.1 GCA_016873475.1 bacterium
TTGTGCCCGTGAAGCCCACCGTGGGCGGAATCCCGGCCAGCGCGAAGAGGAAGACGCTCATCAGAAGCGCCAGCCAGGGCTGGCGACGCGCGAGGCCGGCGTAGTCGTAGATCGACTGGTACTCCTCGCCCTTGCGGCCGACGAGCCCGAGCACGGCGAAGGCGCCGAGGTTCATCAGCGTGTAGGCGACGAGGTAGAAGAGCAGCGCGCGCGTGGCGCCGGGCGTCGCCGTCACCACGGCGACGAGCAGATAGCCCGCGTGGGCGACGCTCGAGAAGGCGAGCATGCGCTTGAGGTTGCTCTGGACGATCGCCATCACACTGCCCACCGACATCGTCAGCACGGCCAGCCACCAGAGCACCGGCGTCCACTCGGCGGCCGGCGGCGCGAGGCCGGGACCGAGCAGGCGCAGCAGAGCGGCGAAGGCGGCCGCCTTCGTGCCCGTTGCCATCAGCGCCGCGACGGGCGCCGGGCTGCCCTCGTAGACGTCGGCCGTCCAGAAGTGGAAGGGCACGGCGCTCACCTTGAAGGCAAGGCCGACGAGGATCAGCCAGAAGCCGGCGCTGGCCAGGAGCGGGCTGTGGGCGCCGCCGGGGCCGACGGGCGCCGCCGCGTGCAGGGCGAGGCTGCCCGTCGCCCCCCAGTGCAGGGCCATGCCCATCAGCAGCAGCGCGCTCGCGAAGGCGCCGAGCAGGAAGTACTTGATCGCAGCCTCGACGCTGCGCGCCTGGCCGCGCTGGTAGCCGGCGAGCACGTAGAGCGCCATCGAGAGCAACTCGAGGGCGAGGAAGAAGGTGATCAGTTCCGTGGCGCCGACCATCAGCAGCATGCCGGTGATCGCGAACAGGAGCAGGGCGAGGAACTCCAGGCGCGGCAGCGCCTCGCGGCGCAGGTAGGGCAGCGCCATCAGGAGCGTGGCGGCGCCGATACCGAGGAAGAGCAGGTCGAAGTAGGTGGCGAAGGCGTCCTGGACGAAGCGGCCACCGAATCCGGTCGCGCCGGGCGCGCCCCACCGCTGCCAGACGAGGGCGGCGGCGACGAGCAGGCCCAGGCCGCAGATCGCTTCGGCGAGCCAGCCCTCGCCGCGCCCGGCGCGGCGCCGCGGCAGCTCGACGAGCAGGACGAGCAAGGCGGCGAGCACGAGGACGATCGCGGGGGCGACGAGGCCGAGCTTCCAGTCCACGGCGCTCACTCTCCTCGGCTAGGGGTCGGGGTGAGGGCCGCCGGCAGGCGCAGGGCGCCGCCCTGGGCGTCGAGCTGGCCGTGCAGGGCGCCGGCCGGCGCCGCGATGCCGGGCCGCGCGCTCTCGAGCAGCGCCGCCACCGCTGGCTCGATGCGGCCCAGGAAGGGCTTCGGATAGAGGCCGATCCAGAGCATCAGCGCGGCCACGGGCAGGAGCAGCAGCCACTCGCGGGGGCAGAGGTCGCCGAGGCTCCGGTTCTCCTCGCGCGTCAGCGGGCCGAAGAAGACGCGCTGCACCATCCAGAGCATGTAGACCGCGCCCAGCACGACGCCGAGGGCGGCGAGCACCGCGAAGACGGGCGCCGCCTTGAAGGCGCCGAGCAGGATGAGGAACTCCCCCACGAAACCGTTCAGCCCGGGCAGGCCGATGGAAGCGAGGGTCGTCAGCAGGAAGAAGAAGGTGAAGCGCGGCATGCTCGCCGCGAGGCCGCCGAAGTCCGCGATCAGGCGCGTGTGCCGGCGCTCGTAGACCATGCCGACGAGGAGGAAGAGGGCGCCCGTCGAGAGCCCGTGGCCGACCATCTGCAGGAGGCCGCCGCTCAGGCCCTGGGCGTTGAGGGCGAAGATGCCGAGCATCACGTAGCCGAGGTGGCTGACGCTCCCC
>VGXI01000389.1 GCA_016873475.1 bacterium
GGGGAGCTCGCCCTCACGCGGGATCTCGCGCCCTCGCTGGTCTCGCCGCTGCTGCTCGATCTGCACTCGCCGCTGGCCGCCGCGGCGCTCGGGCGGGCCTGGGACGCTGCAGGGCGGCCGGCCAGCCTGCCGCTCTCGCTGATCCTCCTCGTCGATCCGGGGCAGGCGCCGCAGGCGGAGGCCGCGACGCTCGTCTACGATGGCCCCGGTGGGGGGAGCGTGGCGACCCGCGATTTCCACCTGGATCTGGCTGCGGGCACGGCCTTCCTTCGCCTCTACGACGAGTACTTCCCCGCGCCCTTCGCGGTCTGGTGGGAGGGCTACGGGATTCGCCTGCTCGAGTGGGGCGCCGAGCCGCCCGACATCGACGAGCAAGCCTTCGCGCCGAGCTTCCCGGCGCCGGCGGGTTACACGGCCTCCGAACTCACACTCGATGCCGGCGGCCTCGCGCTCGCCGCCACGCGCTGCCGGCCCGAGGGCGCGGGGCCCTTCGCGGCCGCGCTGCTGGTGGCGGACGCCGACCTCGCCGACCGCAACGACGCGGCCGTCTTTGGGCACCTCGCCCACGCGCTGGCGCAGGCGGGCTATCTGGTGCTGCGCTACGACGAGCCGGGCCGCGGCGAGACGGCGGGCGATCCCGACGCGCTGGATCTCGGCGTCCGGCGCGCGGCACTCGCGGTGGCGTGGGCTGCCTTACTCGCCGATGCCGACGTCGACCCCGCGCGCTGCGCGCTGATCGGCCACGGCGAGGGCGCGGCCCTCGCGCTCGAGGCCGCGGCCGGCGATGCGAGCGTGAAGGCCGTCGCCGCGCTCTCGCCGCCGCTCTACGACCCGGCGCGCGTGCCGGCCATTCCCGAGGCCGAGACCGGCGCCGACTGGGTGACACTGCTCGGGCTCGAGGTCTTCGCCGGCAAGCACGCCGACCTGCTCGCCTTCGACAGCGCGGACTACCTGAGCGATGCGGGCTGGGCGGCGCGGCCGGTCTTCCTGCTGCGGGCTGGCGCCGACCCGCGGCTGTCGGCCGACGATCTCGCGACCCAGCTCTCCCTGCTCGAGGACGCCGGCGCCTTGGTCACGGTCGACGAGCGCGACACGCTCGGCGCCTTCCTCACGGCGGGCACGCCGGACGCGCCGCCCGATGCGGCCATGCTGAGTGCGCTGCTCGCCTGGCTCAGCAGCGTGCTGCGCTAGGCACTAGCGGCCAATCGGGCAAGTTCCTCTTTGGGGGTTCGCGGCTCACGGGACGAACGCCGCGCCGCGGGGCGCTTTGAAACACTCCCGGAGGCCTCCGGAATCGGGGCGCCAATGCTGGCTGAGCTGGCGCGGCTTCAGTACAGCGACTTCACCGCCGAGAAGCTGGTCGGCTCCGTGGCAACGATGACATCGCTCGAGATCTCCATGCCCAGGAGCACTTCGCCGAACCCGTAGTCGCTGAAGTAGTAGTCCACGCCATAGAGATCGCGGTCTCCAGGTGGTGAGCCCGAGTTCGAGGCCAGATCCCAGTACACCCCAATCAGGGCAGCCGAGTGCGGATGGTTCACGTAGCGATCGCGCCAGAGCCGCGGACGGGACACCACTCCACCCCCGAGCGGCTGGATGAAGACACCGAAAGTGTTCTCCTCGTCCGAGCCCAGTGCGCCGAAGAACTCAACGATGGGGACATTCTCCCAGCAGTAGTTGCAGGTGGTTTGGCCATCGCGGTAGCTCTGTAGCCAGAAGGTCTCCTCTCCCTCGATCAGCACGCGGCGGATGAAATGGATCCGAAAGGGCACCCCGGACTCGGCGTAGTTCCCACCGTGGTAGAACCAGACCCGCTCGACTGTGAAGCCGGTCCCCCAGGTATC
>VGXI01000390.1 GCA_016873475.1 bacterium
GCGCCCCCACGCGCCACAAGGCGCCCCAGCGCCAGCCGACTAGCACCGCCACCAGCACGAGCAGGGCCGCCGCCAGGTAGGCGGGATGCGCAAACTGGCGCCGGGGCCGGGGGAGCAGCGGCCTCAGCACCCGCGCTTCCTCGGCGCAGGCGGCGCAGTCGCGCAGGTGCAGCGCGATCGCCGCCATCCGCGGCGTGGGCAGCGCGCCCGCGGGATCGAAGGTGGCCACCAGCTCGTCGGCCGTCGGGTGCTCGCCCCCCACTGCGGGATGGCCCCCGGCCAGCTCCGCACGCAGTGTCCGCAGGCCGGCCAGCAACTCGCGGCACTCCGCGCAGACGGCGAGGTGCGCGTCCACCGCCCGGCGTCTGTCCGCATCCAGTTCCTCGAGGAGCCAGTCGCTGAGCAGCAGCTTGGCCTCGTCGTGATTCATGCCGCCATCCTGCGTGGGGGCAGCGGGGAGCGAGGCGGCACCCGGGCAGGAGCCGTTCCGCTTGTTTCGGATCAGGTCGTCATCGTATCCTGGGTTCTCCCATCAAGGCAACACTCACAATGACGGGTGGTGCGCGTGCCCGGCAATGCCGACGATCGCGAACTGCGGGCCCTGCTACGGGGAGAGCCGGCCGCCGTCCGCCGCGCCGAGCGCTGGGCGCGCGCGGTCGTGGCCGCACGGCGCCTGGGCATCCCAGAGCGCGAGCGGGAGGACCTGGTCCAGGAAACCCTGCTCGCCCTGCTCCGGCAGGCCGCCCGCCCTGACTTCACCATTCGCAGCAGCCTGCCCGCGCTAGTCAAGGCCATCGCCGCCGCGCGCTGCATCGACTGGCTACGCCGGCGTCGCCCGCAGGCGGAGCTGTTGGAAGAGCCCGCCGCCCCTCAGCCCAGTCCAGAGCAGCAGGTGATCGTACTCGCCGAGATCGCGCGCGCCGATGCCCTCCTTGCGGGTCTCGAGGCCAAGCAGCGGCAAATCCTCCTGCTGCGCCTGCGTGACCAGCTCAGCTTCGCCGAGATCGCCCGCCTGACCGGCGTTCGCGAGGGCACGCTGCGCGTCCGCCTGCACGAAGGCCTCAAACGCCTGCGCACGCAGCTCGCTCAGGCCGAGCGCTTGCCCAAGGGCCCCGAGTCCTCGTCGGGCGGCGGCTCCGCCTGAGTCGCCGCCTCTGACCCGCTGACAGGCGGTGGCGCTGCCGCCAAGTGCTCGCCTCTCGTCAGCGGATTCTGGTCGAGCGTCCGACCCAGGAGTAGTCGCAGATCCAGGTCGTGCTCCAGCTCGAGCTGCCTCGCCCCCTCGGGTAGGCAGAAGAGTCGGATGGAGCCGCTGCTCGTCGCCGCTAGTCCGACGCCGAGCACGCGCAGCAGCGGCGGCTCCGTGCGCATCGCGACGAGCAATCCGTGAGGCGTTCCGCCCATTGCTTCGCGCGCGCCGAGGTTGACATGGCAGCTGAGCATCACACCAGGTCGAGTTGCGCTCCAGCCGCCCAGCCAGTGCGCTCCCGCGACCGCCGCCTGAGCCAGCTCGAGCAGCCGCGGGGACAGCTCTCGCGAGAAGCAGTCCTCGCCGCCGTCCTGCGCCTCGTCGGTCGCGTGGAGGCGAAGGCCCAAGGGCCCCTCGCATCGCCAGTGGACCAGCCGATCCAGGCCCAGCGCCAGCAGCCAGGTGGCCGCGCTGGCCGCGCTAAGTGCGATCCCTTGCTCGGGGGCCATCGGCTGGGGAACGGGCTGCGGAGAATGCCGGCTTGGACGGGTTCTTCCTTGCACGAGGGCCTCCGGCGCGCTAGCCCTCCCGTCGTGGCCGGCCCGATTTCGTTCGCCCGCCCGCGCCGCAA
>VGXI01000391.1 GCA_016873475.1 bacterium
CCACGCTGAGCGGCGGGCGTCCCTGCCGCGCCGACCGAGGCAGTCTAGCAAATGGCGGCGCCATCTGGAAGAGGCGCGCTGCGCAATCGCCGCACGGGGCGCGGGCGCCTTGCCGCAGGCCCCCGCGATCTGCTAGCCTCTCGGCGCCTGCCTTCTCCCCCACGACCTGGAGTTACCATGCCCGCCCCCGCGGACGCGCTCGAGATCCTGCTCGGCCACAGCCCCGACCCCGACGACGCCTTCATGTTCTATGGCCTCGCCAAGGGCCACGTGGACGCGGGGCCCTATCGCTTCACGCACATCCTCCAGGACATCGAGACGCTCAACCGCCGCGCGCTGGCCGGCGAGCTGCACATCAGCGCCGTGTCGATCCACGCCTACGCCTTCTTGCAGGACAAGTACGCGCTGCTCGCCTGCGGCGCGAGCATGGGCGACGGCTACGGCCCCATGCTCGTGGCGCGGCCGGGCCTCACGCTCGCCGAGGCCACGCGGCGCAAGATCGCCGTGCCCGGCACGCTGACCAGCGCCTTCCTCGCCCTGCGTCTGGCGATCGGCGACTTCGACTACGCCGTGCTGCCCTTTGATCGTATCTCCAGCGCTGTTGCAGACGGTGAATACGACGCGGGGCTCATCATCCACGAGGGGCAGCTCACCTACGCGAGCGAGGGGCTGGCCCTGCTGCTCGACCTCGGTGTCTGGTGGGGCGCCGAAACCGGCGGCCTGCCGCTGCCCCTCGGCGGCAACGCCGTGCGCCGCGATCTCGGCCCGGCGCGTATGCGCGAGCTGAACGGGATTCTCAAGGCGAGCATCGCCTACGGGCTCGCGCACCGCGACGAGGCGGTGGCCTACGCGCTCGGCTTCGGCCGCGGGCTGGACCTCGGCCTCGCCGACCGCTTCGTGGGGATGTACGTCAACGCGCTCACGCTCGACTACGGCGAGCGCGGGCGGCGCAGCATCGCGCTCTTCCTCGAGCGCGCGCATCAGCGCGGCTACCTCGAGCGGCCGATCGCGGTGGAGTTCATCAGCTAGCCGCCGCGGGCGGCAGGGAGGCGCATGGACACCCTGAGCCCGAGTCTCACCGCCCAGGAGCGGCAAGCCCTGATCCGCCTGCGCCGCGACTTCCACCGCTATCCCGAACTCGGCTTCCAGGAGAAGCGCACGGCGGGCATCATCGCCGAGTACCTGCGCGGGCTCGGCCTCGTGCCGACCACCGGCGTGGCCGAGACGGGCGTCCTCGCCCTCATCGGCAACGGCAGCGCCGGCGGCGGACGCACGCTGCTCCTGCGCGCCGACATGGACGCGCTGCCGATCGAGGAAGAGGGCGACAAGGAGTACCGCTCCGGCTTCACCGGTGTGATGCACGCCTGCGGCCACGACGGCCACTCCGCCACCCTGCTCACGGCTTGCTCGGCGCTGCAGCGCGAGGCCGCCGCGCTGAAGGGCGGGCGCGTGAAGGCGATCTTCCAGCCGGCCGAGGAGGGCGCGGGCGGCGCCAAGCGCATGATCGCCGAGGGCGTGCTGGAGTCCCCGCGCGTTGACGCCGCCCTCGGCCTGCACTACTGGAGCATCCTGCCCACGGGCAAGGTCGGCGTGACGGCCGGGCCGACGATGGCCGCCGTCGACGAGTTCCACCTCACGGTGATCGGGAGGGGCGGCCACGCCGCGCACCCACAGGAGGCGCGCGATCCGGTGGTGGCCGGCGCGGCCTTGGTGAGCGCGCTGCAGACGCTGGTCTCGCGGCGCAGCGATCCGCTCGCCTCGGTGGTGGTGACCGTGGCCGAGTTCCACGCCGGCTCGGCCTTCAACATCATCCCGGCC
>VGXI01000392.1 GCA_016873475.1 bacterium
GTCAGGTCCCGCGGCAGAACCCACCGCAAGCGTCGCTCCGCGGTCCTTGTGGAGATGCCGCTCCGAGATTACCCTGCCATCGTCCCGCATCGGAGGTGCAGCATGGCGATGAAGACAAAGCCCGGCCTCTCCCGCCGCGGCGTCGCCGTTCCCGCGAGCCCCATCCGCCGCCTCGTCCCCTACGCCGACCGCGCGAAGGCCGCGGGCGCCAAGATCTACCACCTCAACATCGGCCAGCCGGACATCCCCACCCCGCGCGAGATGATCCGCGCCTACCAGGCCTTCACGGCCGAGGTGCTGGCCTACGGGCCCAGCCAGGGCATCCCCGAGTTCCGCCGCGCCGTGTCCACCTACTGGAAGGGCTGGGGCATCGAGCTGCCCGCCGAGCAGGTCATCGCCACGACGGGCGGCAGCGAGGCAATCCTCTTCGCCCTGCTCGCGCTCTGCGATCCCGGCGACGAGGTGCTCGTCCCCGAACCCTTCTACACGAACTACCTCGGCTTCGCGGCCGTGGCCTCGGTGAACGTGGTGCCCGTGCCCGCGCGCGTGGACGACGGCTTCCGCCTGCCGCCCGACGCCGAGTTCACTCGCCGCATCACGCCGCGCACGCGGGCCATCCTCTTCAGCAACCCGGGCAACCCGACGGGCGCCGTCTACACGGCCGCCGAGCTGCGTCGCCTGGGCAACCTGGCTGGCGAGCACGGGCTCTTCCTGCTCGCCGACGAGGTCTACCGGGAGTTCGTCTACGACGGCGCACAGTTCACGAACGTCTTCACGCTGACCGACATCGCCGATCGCGTGATCGTGCTCGACAGCGTGAGCAAGCGCTACAGCGCCTGCGGCGCGCGCGTGGGCTACCTCGCCACGCGCAACGAGGCCGTGCTCGACGCATCGCTGCGCCTGGGCCAGGCGCGCCTGTGCCCGCCCACCGTCGATCAGCTCGCCGCGGCGGCCGCCTACACGGCGCCGCCCAGCTATCTCGAGGCCGTGCGCGTGGAGTACCAGGCGCGCCGCGACATCCTGTACCAGACCCTTGCGAACATTCCGGGCGTTACCGCTTTCAAGCCCGCGGGGGCGTTCTACACGGTTGCGAAGCTGCCCGTGGCCGATGCCGAGAAGTTCGCCATCTGGCTGCTTACGGACTTCCGGCACGACGGCGCGAGCGTGATGGTCGCGCCGGCGAACGGCTTCTACGCGACGCCGGGCGGCGGCCAGGACGAGGTGCGCATCGCCTACGTGCTCAAGGGCGAAGATCTCAAGGCCGCAATGGCCATCCTGGCCGCGGCGCTGCGCGCCTTCCCCGGCTAGCGCGGCTTCGTAAGCCCGCTTACTTCCCCCGCCGCGGCGACGGTGCTACACTTGCTGCGTTGCACGGCGCAGGCAGGTGGCCGGGATGCCGCAGATGGGACGTGAAGGACGCCACCCGATCGACCCACTTGCGGAGCTCTCCCCGACCGCGCCTCGCCTTGTCCAATCCATGGCGATCGACGATCGAGATGAAACGGGTCCGCCGCTGGCAAAGCCTGTCGAGATCACCTGCACATTGTGACACCCTGAGATGCGACGATCCCGGCCGCGCAGGCGCACCGGGCGACAGCCTTGCCGACGACGCGCGGAGCATTGCTCTGCGCTAGACCGTCATCGTGATCGCCGCTGCCGTGGAACGGCTCGATCCGTTCACACGAAGGAGGAGGATCACGCGATGAAAAGGGCACTCACCCTCACGCTTCTCGCCCTGATCGTCTGGGCGACGGCCGCTCCGGCCGCGATCCCCCAGGGG
>VGXI01000393.1 GCA_016873475.1 bacterium
GGGTGGCCTGCTGGCGCGGCTGGAGCTCGGCGCGGACGAGTGGGGGCGCCTGGCCGAGCCCGCGCTCGCCCAGCGTGTCGACGCGGGGCTGCGGGCGCTGGGCTTCGGATCGGTGTCCCTTGACCTGCGTCCCTTCCACTCCGGCAGCTTGAGCCGTTTGAGCCGCGGCTTGACAGAGCCGGAGCCGATTCCCTAGCCTTCCCGCTGGCGCGAGGCGCCCGCGAGGCGGCGCCGAGGAGGAAGAGCGTGGCCGCTGGTTTTCGACTGCCGGGCTTCCGGGGTCTCTTCGTCGCGGGTCTGGCTGCCGTCGTGCTGGGCTATCTGGCCCTCGGTTTCGGCAGTCTGACGCTCGCTCCCTTGCTCCTCGTGGCCGGCTACTGCCTCGTGATCCCCGTGGCCCTGTTCCGCCTCGGCCACTCCGATGCCGGCGCCGACCGTCCGGCCAAGGGCGAATAGCTCAGTTGGTAGAGCATCTGCTTTACGCGCAGGGGGTCACAGGTTCGAACCCTGTTTCGCCCACCCCTCCCTCGGCGCTCCCCGGCGAGGCGCCCGCTTCCCCGGCTTTTCCGTAAGTGCTTCGAGAAGGCACGGTTAGTTTTCCCGTCAGACGTGGATGCCCGTTGACAGGGTTTTTCACGCTCTGATATACTGGGGCACTACCGCAGGAAGGTTTCCGCACAGGAGTGGAGCCGTTCGCGGAATGGCAACGCAACTGTGGCTTGTACAACTGGGGATAGAGATGGTATTCTTAAGGCCCCTGCAAGTAGTGCCCTTGCTTACATACAACCGAGCGATCGCTCATGTCCTTGCCAGTCGGGACAGTCGCTCAATGCTACCTTTTGTAGGAGGTGCTTCTGCCGATGACTAGCAGAAAGATGCTCGCGCTGATGGCTGGGCTGGCTGTTCTGGCCATCGCTTCCATCGCCAACGCCGGTATCGTCGATCCCGCGAATAGCTCCGCGACGGTCGCCACCACCGGCTACATGACGATCGCTCCCGGCGGTGCGGACAGCTTCGTGATTCCCGTCAACCACCGCATCGATGTCTACGTGAACGACTCGGGCAACAACCCGGTCGAGATCATCGCTTCCGACATCTGGCTCGACGATCCGATCATCAACTGGTGTGCCGGCGGCGTCATCGCCGACAGCTCGACCTTCGCCCCCGATCCCGGTCACACGACCTTCACGGGTACCCCCCGCGGCGGCGTGTTTGCGACGGGCAACGACTGCGGCAACATCAGCATCGATGTCATCGCGATCGGCAACGTGATCGAGAGCCTGGATCTCAAGGCCAACAGCCCGGACCTCAATGGTAGCGGCCAGGTGACCGTCGCTGATTTCGGTCTCTTCGCCGGCTACTTCCAGGGCAACGGCAACTGCGCGAACTACAACGAGAGCGCCGGCTCGCCCAACGTGACGGTCGCTGACTTCGGTATCTTCGCAGGCTTCTTCAACGTGAGCAGCTGCCCCTAGGGCTGCTGCGCACGATGGTCCAGATTGTGCCCCGCGGATGCCGCGGGGCACACCGGGACCCGCAAGAGGCGGGCTCGGCAAGTAGAGTGTAAGCTGAGAACGAACTCACTGGCGTTTACAGCTTGTTCACCGGTCGGTATCAACAACTAGAGGAGTTCGCCAAATGAAGAAGAGTGTGATCGCTGCTTTGGCTCTGAGCCTGTTTCTGATGGCCGGCGCCGCCAGCGCCAGCATCATCGGCATCTTCGGTGACACGGGTGCGACGACCTGTGTCAAGGCCCCC
>VGXI01000394.1 GCA_016873475.1 bacterium
CGGACCCGTGCCGCGCTCGTGCGCCCGGGGGTTGGCCGGGTTGGCGAACTGGTCGACGTGCCAGCAGTCCGGCCGCTCGACGGCGAGGCGCGCCGCCAGATCCTGGTAGTACTCGGGGTGCCCCTTGCCGACATCGCTGCGCGTGATGATCACCTCGGCGCCCAGCGCGCGCAGGTGGGCGACCTTCTCGCGGCTCATCTTGTCGGGAACGACGAAGCTGCTCGCGTAGCCCTTGGCACCGCCCACGAGCGCGAGCCCCAGGCCGGTGTTGCCGGCCGTCGCCTCGATCAGGCGCATGCCGGGCCGCAGGCGTCCCTCGGCTTCGGCGGCCTCGATCATCGAGAGGGCGATGCGGTCCTTGATCGAGCCGCCGGGGTTGGCCAGCTCCAGCTTGAGGAAGAGGCGGCAGGGGCCGGCGTCCAGGCGCGTCAGCTCGACGAGCGGCGTGTTGCCGATGAGGGCGAGCAAGCTGGTGGCCATGGCAACTCCTCCCGCTGGTCGTGCTGCCGTTCAAGATGCCCTGAGTCCGCCCCTTCGCGAAAGGCAAAAGCGCGCCGGCGATCTGGATTCCGGAGTCGCCATCCCCTAAACTGCCGGCTCACCCGCGGCCCGCCCGGGCGGCGCCGCCCGCGAAGGAGCTCACGATGGAGTATCGCCTCCTTGGCCGAAGCGGCCTGCAGGTCTCGGCCCTCAGTCTCGGGTCCTGGGTCACCTTCGGCGCGCAGCTCGGCGAGACCGAGGCGAAGGACTGCATGGCCGCCGCGCGCGAGGCCGGCGTGAACTTCTTCGACAACGCCGAGGTCTACGCGGGCGGCGAGTCGGAGCTGATCATGGGCCGCGCGATCAAGAGCCTCGGCTGGAAGCGCGCGGACCTGGTGATCTCGACCAAGATCTTCTGGGGCGGGCGCGGGCCCAACGACCGCGGCCTCAGCCGCAAGCACATCGTCGAGGGCACGCGCGCGGCCCTCGACCGCCTGCAGATCGCCGCAGTGGACCTCGTCTTCTGCCACCGACCCGACCCGCGCACGCCGATGGAAGAGACCGTCCGCGCGATGAGCTGGCTGGTCGAGCAGGGTTGGGCCTACTACTGGGGCACCAGCGAATGGAGCGCCGAGCAGATCCGCCACGCGCATGCCGTCGCGAGGCGCGAGCGGCTGGTCCCACCCACGATGGAGCAGCCCCAGTACCACATGTTCCACCGCGAGCGCGTCGAGCGCGAGTACGCGCCGCTCTACGCGGATCCCGGTCTCGGCACGACGATCTGGAGCCCCCTGGCGGGCGGCCTGCTCACGGGCAAGTACGATGGCGGCGTCCCCGCCGGCACCCGCTCGACGCTCACGCAGTACGCCTGGCTGAAGCCCAGCTTCGAGGGCGAGCAAGCGGCCGCCCGGATCGACAAGGTGAAGCGCCTCGCGCCTCTCGCGCAGGAACTCGGCTGCAGCCGCGCCCAGCTCGCGCTGGCCTGGTGCCTGAAGAACCCCAACGTCAGCACGGTGATCACGGGGGCCAGCCGCCCCGAACAGATCGTGGAGAACATGGGCGCCCTCGCCGTGGTCGACAAGCTGACGTCGCCGGTGCTGGAGCGCATCGAGGCCATCCTGGACAACCGCCCCGAGCCCGTGGCGGAGTGGCGCTAGGGGCGCAGCGCCGCCGCTCTCGCCCGTTCCCGAAGGGTTGTACCGCGGAGAGTGTGCCTGGTACGGCAGCTGCCCCTGCCCGGGCATGCTCACGCTACCTGCACCGAACGCCACCCCC
>VGXI01000395.1 GCA_016873475.1 bacterium
GCGACATTCTTACGGCTATTATATCCGTAAGGAGGGCCCATGCCCCAATCCACGATCCCCCCAGACGTTCTTGAGGTGGCCGCCCAGCTCGCCGAGCCACGGCTCATGCGTCGCGGTTCTGTCTCGGAGCGCTACGTCAAGTGCAACAGAGCCGGCTGCCCCTGCGGCGAGCGGCCCGAGGCGCGTCACGGCCCCTACTACAGCCTCTCGCGCGTAGTCAAGGGGCGAACGCAGTCCCGATGGCTGGACGCCGAGCAAGCCCAGCAGGTACGTCAGCAGATCGAGGCGGGCCAACAGTTTCGCAAGCACGTAGAGTCGTACTGGCAGGCCTGCGAACGATGGGCGGACGCCGAACTGGACGCCGCTTCAGCGGCCTCCGAAGTGGAGGCGGCGAAAAAGGGGGCTTCAAAGCGGCCTTCCAAGCCGAGATCGTCGCCGAGATCCAAGCGCTCGTAGGCACGGGGGCCGTCGAGGACTGGGACTTCGAGGCCATCGAGGTGGCCGCACGCCGCAAGGCCATGCAGGTGGCCGCACGCGCCGTGCAGCAGCGCATCAACGCGGACACTTCCGACCATGTGGGTCCGACGTTGCCGTGCAGCTGCGGGGAGCCGGCGCGCTACGCCGGCCGGCACGACAAGAGCTTCGAGAGCGTCCTGGGGCCACTGACGCTCTCGCGCGCCTACTATCACTGTGACTCCTGCCAGACGGGCTTCTGCCCGCGCGACCATGCCCTCGGTCTGCAGGAGGGGTCGCTGTCCCCAGGGGTGCTGCGGATGGTCGGGCGGGTGGGCGCGATGGTCAGCTTCGAAGAAGGCCACGAGTTGCTCAGCGAGTTGGCTGGGGTGCAGGTACCGACCAAGCACGTCGAGCGTGCCGCCGAGGCGCTAGGGCGTGAGATTGCCGAGGACGAGCGGCGCGTGGTCGAGCCGCCAGCGGCCGAGGAGTCGTTGGCCCCGACGCTGTACCTGGGGATGGATGGCACGGGGGTGCCGGTGCGCAAGGAAGAGCTGGAGGGGCGAGCGGGCAAACAGCCTGACGGCTCGGCCAAGACACGCGAGGTCAAGCTCGTCACCGTTTGGAGCGCCGAGGGGCGCGATAAAGACGGCACGCCGGTGCGCGACGAGGGGTCGATCAGCTACTCGGCGGCCATCGAGAGCGCGGCGCAGAAGGACACGGACAAGGTGCCCAGCGAGTTTGCCGTGCGCGTCGAACGCGAGGCCACGCGCAGAGGCTTCGATCGGGCGGCTCGCCGGGCCGTGCTCGGCGATGGGGCCAAGTGGATCTGGAACCTTGCCACGGAGAACTTCCCCGGCGCCATCCAGATCGTGGACCGCTTCCATGCCAAGCAACACCTCTCGGACGTCGCCAAGTCCCTCTACGGGGCAGCAAGCGATCTGGGCGAGCGGTGGGCGCGCGAGCGCCACGACGAACTGGACGCCGGGGACATCAATTCCCTCCTCGCCGCCCTACGAGTGCACTCGCTGAACAACGAAGAGGCCCGCAAGTGCCTCGAATACGTCGACAGTAACCGAGGGCGCATGCGCTACGCGGAGTTCCGGGCCGCAGGGCTGTGCACCTCGACCGGAGTAGTGGAGTCCGGCTGCAACACCGCGATCGGGGCACGGTGCAAGCGTTCCGGGATGCACTGGACGGTCGCCGGGGCTGACGCGATCATCGCCCTGCGCTGCTGCAAGCTCAGCGGTCGGTTCGAGGACTTCTGGGAGCGCCGAAGCCATGCGCCGGCTGTCGCGTG
>VGXI01000396.1 GCA_016873475.1 bacterium
TCGATCTCGTTGGTAGCACCCGTGCGCAGGGCATGCAGGTTGTCCGCGCGGCCGGTGCCGACCAGGGTCCGCTGGAAGCCGCTGGCGAGGGCGAGCGTCAGCACGAGCACGGCAACGACGAGCGCGATCCCGCCGGCCGTCATCAGGGTGGCCGCCTTGCGCACGCGCAGGTTGCGCAGGTTGTAGGCGAGCGGGATGGCCATGCGCCTCCTTTCGCGCTAGCCGGCGTGACGCAGGGCGTCGACGATCTTCAGCCGCGCCGCGCTCAGCGCCGGCACGGCGCCGCTCACGAGCCCGAGGCAGGCGGCGATCGCCAGCGCGCGCGCAATCGTGCCGTTCGTGACGGCGAAGCGCGGGAAGAAACCGCCCGCCGTGAAATCCGTGAAGTCGAAGACGAGCCGCGCGAGCCCGGCGCCGAGCACGCCCCCGGCGAGGCCGAGCAGCAGCGACTCGGCCAGCACCAAACCGAGCACGGTGCGGTCCGTGAAGCCGATCGCCTTGAGGATGGCGATCTCCCGCGTCCGCTCGCGGGCCGCCATCATCATCGTGTTCATCGCCACGAGCAGAATGGCGATCACGATCGCCGTACCGATCGCGTAGATCACGAGGCGGATGTTGCCGAGCATCGTGATGAAGCCGAGCTGGAAGGCCTTCTCGGTCTCGGTCTTCGTCTCGGCGGGGCTGTTGGCGAAGCTGCCGTCGATCGCGGCCGAGACCGCCGCGGCGCGGGTCGGATCGTCGATCAGCACCGTGTAGACGCCGACGAGGCCGGAATTGCCCATCCGCTCGTTCAGGTAGTCCCAGGAGAAGAGCAGCCAGTTCGTGTCCAGGTCGGGCGAGGTGCTGCGCGCGATGCCGCGCACCGTGAAGTCCCAGCGCCCCGGGTAGATCGTGCCGCGCAGCGTGATCTGCTGGCCGACGGTGAAGCCGAAGCGCTCGGCGAGCTTGGCGCCGACGATGCAGGCCGTGCGCTCGCGTTCGAGCACGTCGCGCGCCGCCGGCGGTGAGACTGCGTACTCGGGGTAGAGATCCATGTAGCCGCGCGGGTCGACGGCGAACTGCGCGAAGAAGTTGCGCTCGTCGACGTAGACGCCGCCAAACCAGTTGGACCAGCTCACCGCGCGCACGCCCGGCACCTGGGCGAGGCGGTCGCGATAGGAGAGCGGCAGCGGGAAGATCAGCGAGGTGCTGCGCCGCACGATGAGCCGCGTGGCGCCGGCGCTCTCGAGCGAGGCGTCGAAGGCGGTCAGCACCGTGCGCAGGGTGGAGAAGAGAAAGAGCGAAACCAGGATCGAGAGCACGGTGAGCACCGTGCGCCGCTTGCTGCGCAGGAGACTGCGCAGGACGAAGGGGACGAAGCGCATCAGGCTCGCCCTCCCATCAGGCCCGCGGCTCGCCGCGACGCACGGACTCGACGAGCACGCCCTTTTCGAGGTGCAGGATGCGGTCGGCGCGTTCGGCGGCGTGCGGATCGTGCGTCACCATGACGATGGTCATCCCCGACTCCTGGTGCAGGCGCTGGAGCAGGGAGAGCACGGCGGCGGCGCTCGCCGCGTCGAGGTCGCCGGTCGGCTCGTCGGCGACGAGCAGGGTCGGATCCGTGATGAGCGCCCGCGCGATCGCCACCCGCTGCTCCTGGCCGCCGGAGAGCTGGCGCGGGGTGTGGTCGGCGCGGTCGAGGAGCCCGACCACCTCGAGCGCGGCCAGCACGTGCGCGCGGCGCTGGCGGCGATCGAAAG
>VGXI01000397.1 GCA_016873475.1 bacterium
GCGCGAGCAGGCCTACGCCGACACGCCGCTGCCGCTCGGCCCGGAGGCGACGATCAGCCAGCCCTACATCGTGGGCCTCATGCTGGAGAAGGCGGAGCTGGTGGCCGGCGAGCGCGCGCTCGAGATCGGTACCGGCTCGGGCTACCAGGCGGCGCTGCTCGCCGAACTCGGCGCCGAGACCTACAGCATCGAACTCGATGCCCGCCTCGCGGCGCAGGCGGCGCGCGCGCTCCTGGCTGCCGGGTATCCCGAGGTGCAACTGCGCGTGGGCGACGGCCGGGCCGGCTGGCCCGAGGCGGCGCCCTTCGCGGTGATCCTCGTCACTGCGGCGGCGGCGGTCACGCCGCCCGCCCTGATCGAGCAGCTCGCCGAGGGCGGCCGCCTGCTCATCCCCGTGGACACGGGGCCCATGGCAGGCGGGATCGAAAACCACCAGGACCTGCTGCGCCTGCGCAAGCGGGCGGGCCGTCTCGAGACGGAGCGCCTGCTCGCCGTGCGATTCGTGCCCCTGCGCTGAGGAACTCCGGCCCGAGGCCCTTGACGACTCGGATATCGCTCAATACCTTCGACATCTCGGCCAGGATGCCGCCGGGAAGCTCAGGGAGGTGCTCGCCGATGTGGCGCTTCAAGTCCTCTGCGAAGCCAACGGGAACGCGCCGGGCCTGGCTGGGCCGCTTCGGCGCCGCCGCCTTCCTCTTCTTCCTGGTTAAGGGACTGCTCTGGCTGCTGCTGCCCCTGGCGATCGCCTTCTGGGGCTTCCTCGGCTTCTGACGGGAGAGACCGTGTCCGCCACGATCATGGAGCGTTTGCGCGAGGAGACCCGCGACCTGCACGCGAGCGCCGAGGGCAAGGCCTTCCAGCGCCGCATGCTCGGCGGCGAGCTGAGCCGCGAGGAGTATGTGGAGTGGCTGGGGCAGATGCTCCACGTGCACCGCGCACTGGAGACGCCCCTGCGCGAGCGCTGGGCGAGCGATCCCGCCTTCGCCGCCCTGCGCGAAGAGCAGTTCCAGGAGCCCTACCTGCTCGCCGATCTCGCGGCGCTGGACGACGATCCCGCCGGGCACGCCCCCCTGGCCGCCACCACCGCCCTTGTCGCCGACATTGAGCGCGCCGCCCGCGAGACGCCCCTCGCCTTGCTCGGCTACCACTACGTGCTCGAAGGCAGCAACAACGGCAACCGCTTCATCGCCCGCCGGCTCCTGCCCGCGCTCGGCATCGCCCACGGCCAGGGCGACCGCTACCTCGATCCCTACGGCGAGGCGCAGCCCACCCTCTGGGCGCGCTTCAAGCAGGACATGGAGGCCGTCGGCTTCGCGAGCGCGCAGGCCGACCTGCTCGTGGCCGCCGCGCGGCGCATGTTCGCCGGCATCGGCGAGATCAGCGACGGGCTGGCCTAGCGCCGCTCGCTGCTCGACGCGCAGTAGCGGTCCGTCGGATCGAAGGGACTCGGGAGTTGCCACGTGGCAACTCCCGAGTTCTGCTCGGGACGGATGCCTGGGCATGGCCGCCGCGGCTTTCGCCTGGGCTGGCGGGGGACAGGGGAGCCCTCTCCGAGAACTCCTGTGAAGCGGAGTTCGAGGAGAGGGCTCCCCTGTCCTCGGCAGGATTCTGTGGGTGCCGCGGCGGCCTCTATTTCATGAGGATGATCTTCTGCATCCCGCGCTCCTCGTGGCCGTCCCCTGTGCGCAGGGACAGCCGCGCGAGATAGATGCCGCTGGGCAGCGGCTC
>VGXI01000398.1 GCA_016873475.1 bacterium
AAAAGCTCGTGGCGGTGTTCCCCTCGAATACAAGGTCCTCGAGAAGAGCGCCGCCCTGGTTGATCTCGATCGCCCCTCCCCATACTCCACGGTTCCCTCGAAACTGACAGCTCTTGATGGTGCCGTTACTGCGATAGAGGTGGACTGCACCGCCATCACCGGCAGTGTGGTTGTCATTGAACTGAGATCCTTCGATCCGATAAGCGCCCCAGTAGATAGCGAGAGCATGGTCCTCGCAACTCCTGAAGACGGAGTTGCGACACATCAGATCCCCGCCTACGAGATTCAGACCCCGCGCATATGGCGGATCTTGGTTGTGTTCGAAGATCATCTCCTCTAGGTGAAGAAAGCTGCTATCGCCATCTAGAGAAGCGTATGCTGAGGGGTGGCCACTGAAGCCAGTTATCGTCAGTCCGCGAATCCCCATCCGCGCACTAGGGCTTCCCACTCCGTCGAGCTTGAGCCAGAAGCCGGTGTAGTCGCAGTGGAAGACGGTCTCGCTTGCGCCGGCGCTCGATAGCACCGTGAAGGCGGGGCCGCTGTGCACTACGTTGCGATGCTGTGGCTGGATGTAGAGCCCCGGGGCGATGAGGAGGGTGTCCCCGGCCGCGCAGCTATCGAAGGCCTCCTGGAGCGAAACGAAGCTGCCAGGGTACTCGCGCGTCGTGGCGCTCGCGGTGCCAACCACTCCACCGATAGCAAGCGCGGCGAGCAGGCAAACGGAGGCTCCTGCGCGTGCGGCGGTCAAGTGCGAGCAAAGCAAGATGCCGCGCATCGTCCCCGCCCCCCAACTTGGGAACCGAAGCCGCTTCGAGTATAGCAGATCAGGACTTCGGCGGCGCGAGCGACGCCTTGTAGGCCTTCCAGCCGGGGCACCAGGTGGTGTGCCAACGCCAGAGCCGGGCGAGCAGGGACTTCGGCTTGGCCTCGGCCCGCCGCCTGAGCCCGCAGGTCGCGCACTTGTGTTCGCTGCTCGCGTTCTCGGCCATCGCTCTCCTCCCCTCCGCTGGTGCGCGGGTCTACTCTCCCGCCGCGGCCTCGCCATCCGCCCCCGGGGGCGGCTCGGCGGGCAGCAGCCCCGCAAGCCGATCGCGGTGCACCAGCGCGCTGAGCATCTTCAGGCGCAGGTAGTCGCCATCGTAGAAGGTGTAGCCGGGCGATGCGTCGAGCTGCGCGCTGGAGCCGCTGTCCTTGATCAGGAACCAGTCGCGGCCGCCGTGGCGCAGGAAGCCCAGGGCGTGGATGCCGTGGTCGTCCCCCGTCGCGCCGCTCGCGATGCGCAGCTCGCGGCTCGCCTGGTCGATGTAATCGCTCGGGATGTCCCAGCTCGGGATCACCGCCGCGCCCTCGCCGCCGTCGTGCCCGGGCTCGCTGGTATCGCCGCCGAGCGAGACCGTGTAGCCGGCCTGCACGGCTTCGGCGATCACGCGGTAGAAGTCCGCGAGCGGCAGGTTGAGGCAGAAGCTCGCGCGCCGCCAGTCGTCGGGGAAGTCGTAGAGGATCCAGCCGCCGAAGGGCTCCTTCATCGTCGAGACGATGTCGACGTAGTCCTCGGGATCGACCTGCAGGACCTGGGCGAGGAACTCGGGCGGCGTGTAGCTCCGCCCCTCGAACTCGAAGCGCTCGGGCGGCGCACCGAGGTGGGAGTCGAGGATGCTGCGCACGTAGGCGAGCACCTTCTCCTCCTCCCAGTACCCCCGCTCCTTGACCCAGTCCAGATAGG
>VGXI01000399.1 GCA_016873475.1 bacterium
TGCGCAGCCTGCAGATCCTCGGCGCCGATGATCGCCTGGTAGTCGCGCCGCAGTTCCGCCTGGGCATGCCGCGGCGCCTTGGCCAGGAGATTCTCCAGCTTGTGCTTCGTGCAGCGCTGGACGCGCGACTGCGGCCAGACCTCGCTGAGCGCGCGGCGCAGCCCCGGGTTGCCGTCGATGATCGCCAGGGCCGGCGCCGGCAGCCCGCCGCCGCTCAGCCGCTCGATCACGGCTTGCCAGGCCAGTGTCGACTCGCTGCCGGCGATGTCCAGGCTGACGAGGGCCTTCTCCCCCGTGGGGCGGACCCCGATGACGACCTGCACGGGCATGCGCACGACGCGTCGGGCCAGCCGAATCGGCAGCATCGTTGCATCCAGGTACAGGTAGCAGCAGGGCTCGCCGCTCAGGTCCCGTCCGCGCCAGGACTCGAAGTGGGTCTTCAGCGTCTGCACCAGGCGCGAGATGGCGCTCTTGGACAGGCTCTCCGTGCCCAGCAACGGCGCCAACGCGCGCCGAATCCGCCGGCTGTTGGCGCCGGCGAGATAGCAGCCGAGGATCGCCTCATTCACGCGCCGCGTCCGCCGTTGGTAGCGGGGCAAGAGCTCGCTGCGCCATTCGGTCGCGTGGCCCTCGGCGGCGAAAAGCCGGCCACGGGGAACCCGCAAGTCCTGAGGGCCGCACTCGGTCGTCAGGCTCCGGGTCAGCGCGCCGTTGCGGTAGCCACCGCGATCGGCGGTCCGCTCTCGGGGCGCCGCGCCCAGGGCAAGCGCCAACTCGTCCTCGAGGAGCTGCTCGATCGCCTCACGGAGCCGGCCGCGGATCAGCTCGCGCAGGTCAGCAGCAGGCAGTGGCATGCAGGGGGTCGTTGGGGTATCGTTGTCCATGGCGTAGTCCTCCGGTCTTCCCGCGCATCCGCGCGGGGTTGGGTCAACACCCGGAGACTACGCCATTTGCGGCTTTCCACAGGACTCGGGACGGTGCCCCTCCAGGTGCTGCTGATTGGTCACCTTGGTGGACTGCGGGTAGAAGCTGCGCGTCAGGGTCACCGTGTGCTGGGGGCAAGCTGCGCGTCAGGGTCACCGTGTGCTGGGGGCGCTCATCGATTCTACTGCCCAGCTCATCGGCGGGCGCGCCCATCAGGAAGCTGCCCGCGGGGATCTGCACGAACCCCGCGGGCGGCGGAGGCGGCGGCTCCGCGCTCAGGAAGCCCTCCAGGTAGACCCATAGCTCGGCATCCATAGCGCCGCGTTGTCACATTAATGTGAGAGCTCGATTCGGGGGCTCGCTCACCAGAACAAGCTCAGGCCGCGAGCCCTACACCTTGATCCGCCGGAAACCCCTGGGAATCGGCACGTCGCGAGGAACAGCGGCCTGAGTGGGCGCGATCCCTTCGCCGTAGTCCTCCAGTGCGGGAGGCGCCTCGGTCAGCCGCCATGCCTCCTCCGGACCGCAACTCACCGAGTCCGGCAGCAGCGCAAAGGCCGTGAAGAGGCCGCCGAAACGCGGGCAGTACTGGGCAGGCCCTGATGGCGCAGACTCTGCATCCAGATCTTCCGGATCGCACGCTTGTCGAAGCGCCAAGCGCCCGCCTGCTGGGAGCCCAGCGTCCAGTAGGTGCGGCGGATATCGAAGGGCCGCTCGAGGTCCAGAGGCCCGAGGGCGGGCCGGACGCGCTTGCAGCCAGCGGAGCGCAGGTTCTGCTGCTCGCAGCCAGCGCCCC
>VGXI01000400.1 GCA_016873475.1 bacterium
ACGGTCTGCATCCAGGTGCCGACGAGGCTGGCCAGCTGGCCGGTCCAGAACCAGCGGAAGTTGCGGAAGCGGAAGGCGGCGAGGCCCTCGGCGAGCCGGGGTGGACGCGGCGGCTCGGGCGTCGGAGCCCCCTGCGCGCCGGTGAGCGCGCCGCCTGCCGGTTCGCTCGGGCTCACGCGGCGCCCCGCGCCGCGCGCGCGATGACCTGCGCCGCGCGCTCGTCGCCGAGGGCGGCGGTGTTCAGCACGAGGGCGTAGTGCAGCGGGTCGGTCCAGTCGACGTCGAAGTGGTGCTGCAGGTAGTCGGCGCGCTCCTTGTCGAAGGCGTCGAGGCGGCGCTCGGCCTCGGCGGCGCCAATCTCGCTGCGGGCCTGGATGCGGGCGAGCCGCGCCGCGCGCGGCGCGACGAGGCGCACGTGCAGCGCGCCCGGCCACTGGCCCAGCACGAAGGCGCCGCCGCGGCCGACGATCACCGCGTTCTCGCTGCGCGCCTCCTCGATGATGACCTCGCGGAAGAGCCGGCCGATGCGCTCGGGGTTGGGCAACTCCTCGCACGCTTGCAGCGCGAGTTCGCCGCCGACGGCGTACTCGGGGTGGGCCGTCTCCAGGGCGCGCAGCAGACGCAGGATGAGGCTCTCGCGGCGTTCGTCCCAGCGCTTGACGGCATCCTCGGGCAGGCCGAGCCGGCGCGCCACCTCGCCGATCAGCGCCGAATCGAGGAACTCGGCCCCGAGCAGCTCGGCCACACGGCGCCCGATGGCCAGGCCGCCCGCGCCGTACTCGCGCGACACCGTGACGATGGGCATGGCTCACCTCCTGTCGTCGCGAGGATAGCGCGCGCCTCCGGTTCAGGAAACCGGAGTTCACACAAGGGGTTATCGGATTCCGATATACGAAAGACTTTGAATCAAGGCTGAGTAGCTCCCATGCTTGTGCAGGTCACGGATCGGTCACGGTCCGGCCACGGGAGGTCACCATGCGCAGACGCCACTTGCTCCTCGCTTCCTTCGTCGCCCTCGCGGCGGTCCTGCTCCTCGGGCCGGCCACAGCTCGCGAAGAGCTGGGCGACTACATCGTTCTCAGCTGGAACGACCTGGGCATGCACTGCATGAACCAGGACCACAGTCAGATCTCCATCCTGCCCCCCTACAACACGCTTCAAGCCCAGGTCATCCGGCGGGGCGACGCGGGTAGCCTGCCGCAGCTCGTGGGCGGCGGCGTGACGCTCGACTACTCGATTCCGGGCAACACCTACTCGGTGGGTAAGACGAACTTCTGGTCCTACGAGGACCAGCTCTTCGGCGTGAACCTGCCGGACAACATCGGGCTCACGGGCCACGGCCTCACGGGTGAGTTCGAATGGAACGGCCCCGACTGGGCCGCGACAGGCATTCCGATCACGCCCTACACGGATGCGGCGCCTGCGGTCGAGGATCCCTACCAGCAGGCGCTGGTGATCCTGCGCGATGGGCAGGGCGCCGAGTTGCACCGCAGCCGGCCCGTGATCCCGGTGTCCACCGAGGTCAACTGCGTGAGCAGCGGCTGCCACAGCTCGGTGACGAATATCCTCAACATGCACGAGGACGAGGGCGGCTTCGATCCGGCCAATCAGCCCATCCTCTGCGCGCAGTGCCACGGCTCGACGCCGCTCACGGGGCCGAACCCCGGCACGGCGGGCTGGTTCTCGCGGCGCATCCACCACCGGCACGACTTCAAAA
>VGXI01000401.1 GCA_016873475.1 bacterium
TCGACGATCTCGTTCAGCTCGACCTTGGCCTCGTCGGCGCCGGCCACGTCCTCGAAGGTCACGCGCGGCTTGTCGCCGCCGGCCAGCTTGGCGCGGCTCTTGCCGAAGGTGAAGGCGCGGTTGCTGCCGCCCTGCATCTGCCGGATGAAGAAGAACCACAGCAGCACGAGCAGCAGGATAGGCGCCCAGTAGATGAGCGTCGTCCACCAGTTGACGCCCTCGGCCTTGGTGGTGATGACGATCGGGTGCTCCTCCGTGGAGTGCTTGCGGATCGTCTCCAGCATGTCGAAGCCGGAATCGCGCAGGTGCAGCGTGAAGCGCTCGACCTCGACAGCGTCACCGCGCACCGTGATCGAGACCGGCTGGCGGAAGCGCCCCTTCACGTTGTCGCCGACGAACTCGACTTCCTTGAGGTTGTCGGCCTCCAGCTCGCTCATGAAGCGCGTGTAGGAGATGGGGTATTCCTGCGTCTTGCCGTAGTTGATCAGCTGCACGGCGATGAAGAGCAGGATGACCATGAGGAACCAGAAGCTCATGGTCCGCATGGGCCGGGGAACCTGGGGGCTCGGGCCGCCCGGGCGGGCGGGCCGCTTGCCGTTATCGCTCATCGCCGTCCTTTCTCACGGTCGCGCGGGGAGGCCGCGCTAGACCTGGTCGGGATCGATCACCGCCAGGTAGGGCAGATTCCGGTAGAGCTGGTTGTAGTCCAGGCCATAGCCGACGACGAACTCGTTCTCGACGCGGAAGCCGACCATCTCGATCGGGACCTCGATCTTGCGCGCGGCGTGCTTGTCCAGCAGCGAGCAGACGATCAAGCTGGCCGGACCCCGCAGCGCCAGGTGTTCGCGGATGTAGGCGAGGGTGAGCCCGGTGTCGACGATGTCCTCGACCAGTACCACGTGCCGGCCGGCGATGTTCAGGTTCAGATCCTGGAGGATCTGCACGCTGCCGCTCGAGTTGCTGCCCTCGTAGCTGCGCACGAGCATGAAGTCCACCTCGTGCGGGATCGGCGTCGCCCGGGTCAGGTCGGACAGGAAGATGAAGCCGCCGCGGAGCAAGGTGACCAGAACCGGCCGCCGGCCCCGGTAGCGCCGGGCCAGCTCCGCGCCCAGCTCCTGGACCCGCGAACGGATCTGCCGCTCCGTGAGCAGGATACGCGCAACCTTGTACTCGTCGGCCAAGCGGCTCTCCTCCACCCTGGGCATGGCTCCCCCTCGGGCCGGGACGCCTGCCGCGGCCATCCGCGACATACTAGGCAGCGGGAGGCTCCAGGTCCAGACAAAGGCAGCGCTTCGTTTGCGGCCCCACCGGCGCCTGCTCGCCGCGGGCGAGGCCCGGCAGCCAGAGCGCGCGATCCTCGGCGTCGAGCAGCAGCGGCCAACCGCCGCGCCAGCGCTGGGGTACTTTCCGGTCGATGAAGATGTCCGAGAGCAGCCGGCTGCCCGGCCCGCCGAGGAGGCGGATTCGCATGCCGGGGTGTAGGGTCCAGACGGGTCGCAGACAGAGCGGTTCGGCCAGGGCGTCGGCGTCGAAGACGGCCGCGCTCGCGGCGGCCGGCGGGCCGGGGTTCCCCTCTCGGCGCGTGAGGATCAGCGTCCAGCCGCCCGGAAGGGGCAGGCGGGCCTCTGCCGCCGCGGGCAGGGTGATCGGGTCGCTCGCGTCCATGCCGAACTGGGGTGCCGGTGGCGGCGCGGCGGAATCGCC
>VGXI01000402.1 GCA_016873475.1 bacterium
CCGAGATCAGAGAAGGCGCGACGCCGAAGCGCCAGTCGTCGCCGAGAGCTGTCGTCGAGAGGACGAAGAGGTCCACGCGCCCCAGCGCCACGCGCCAGTGCGCCGCCAGCGGCGGATCGAAGGTGAGCGCCACGCCGACCGCCGGGTCGCCGTCGACGAGCAGCGTGTGCCAGGTGTGCGTCACCAGCAGGCCCTGCGCGAGGCCGGGCAGGTGGTCGAGGCGGAACTCGACGCCAGCGACGGTCTCGACGCCGGTCCCGATCGTCTCGGCGAAGAGGTAGACCGGAATCGTCAGAAAGGGCGACTGCAGATCATAGGAGCAGCCGTACAACTCGCCATGCTCGTCGGGATACGCGTCCGTGGTGAGCCAGAGGATCGGCTCCTCCCACGCCAATGCCGAGAGCGGAACCAGCAACACCAGCAATCCTGCAAGTCGCTTCATTTCCCCCCTCCCTTCGTCCTCGGAAGTCTAGCGACGAATCGTCACCGCCGCCATCCCCAGCGGCCGCCCCGCTGCGGTGCCCCGCGCCAGGTAGACACCGCTCGGCAGGCGCTCGCCCTGCGTGTCGACGCCGCCCCAGAAGAGCCGTCCCTCGCCCGCGCCGGCCGCTGCGCGGCCCGACCATACCCGTCGCCCGGCCACGCTGTACACGGCGAGTTCCACCTCGCCGCGCTCGGCCAGGCTCCAGGCGAGCCAGCTCCCCTCGGCACTCGGATTGGGATAGGGCGCGAGCAGGCGCCCCGCCCCGGCGAGCTCGGCCGGCGGCGCCGCGGTGAGTTCGTCCACCGCGCAGGTGAAGACGCTGCGCCCGTAGGTGCCCGCGTAGAGCAGGCGATTCACCGAATCGAAGCCGAGATGGCTGACCACTGCGTTCGGCAGGTCGGGGCCGAGCATCGCCCAGCTCGCGCCGCCATCCTGCGTGAAGTAGACGCCGACATCCGTGGCCAGCCAGAGCCGGCCCGGCGTCGCCGGATCGGGGATGAGGTCGTTGGCCGGCGCCTCGGGCAGGCCCGCCGCGATGGGCTCCCAGGTGGCGCCCAGGTCCGTCGTGCGGAAGACGTGCGGCAGCGCCTCCGCCCAGCGGAAGCCGGAGATCGTCACGTAGGCCGTCTCGCGGTCGAAGGGATCGCCGTGGATGCTGGTCACCCAGCGGTCGGGAAGCGTCGCCGCCACGTTGGTCCAGTTCGTGCCGCCGTTCGCGCTCACGTTCACGTAGCCGTCGTCGCTGCCCGCCCAGAGCACCTGGCCGTCCAGCGGCGAGACCGCGAGCGCGGTGAGCGTGCCGCGCACCTGGCCGGGGTTGCCCGCGTGCGGGCCGCCCGTGAGGTCGCTGCTCACGGCCGTCCAGCTCGTGTTGCTCGCGCTGCGGTAGACCTTGTTGGTGCCGAAGTAGCGGCGGTCCGCATTGGTGGGATCCTGGATCAGCGGCGCGTTCCAGGCGATGCGGTCGCTGCCGCCGATGCCGCCCGTCGCCCCCGAGAAGAAGCCGCCGCCGTTGGACGAGTAGCCCAGCCCGCCGTACTGGTACTGCGCCCAGATGCGCTGCGAGTTCGTCGGGTGCACCAGGGGCCCGAAGCCGTCGCCGCCGTAGATGTTCAAGAAGTCGTTCGCCGCGCCGCTCGTGCTGCGGTTCGTGCCGTTGTCCTGCGCGCCCAGGAGCAGCGCGTTCGGGTTCATGGCCTCCAGCGCGAACG
>VGXI01000403.1 GCA_016873475.1 bacterium
TGGGCAGGAGGTCGACGCCCGCCAACGGCGTGTCCGAGCGCAGCGCGATCTGGAAAGCGATCACCTCGTTGCGAGCGCTGTGCAGGCGAAGCGTGCGCGTCGCGCCGTCCCAGAAGAAGTTGCTCGCCTCGTAGGCCGCTGTCGGGTGCAGCTTCTCCGAATCGCCGACCGCCCAAACCGCGAGCTCGGCGCGCGCGCCGACGGGGAAGATCGCGGCAGCCAGCGCCAGGATGAGGCAAGAACGCGAGTTCGAGATCCGCAGTCGAAGCATGGAGTCCCTCCCGGGGATGGCGATGGAACGCTGGAAACCCGCCAACCTGCGCCCGCCCATGCACGCGGCGGACCAGGTGGCCCCGTCCACAGCCCGATCGGCTAGCGAGCGAGCAACGCCCGCATCTCGCGCTTGTAGGCCTCCACGCCCGGCTGGTCGAAGGGGTTCACCCCGAGCAGCAGGGCGCTGACGGCGCAGCTCGCCTCGAAAAAGTAGACCAGCTCGCCCAGGCTCTCCGCGTCCAGGCGCGGCAGCACGATGCGCAGCACGGGCACGCCACCCGCGTCGTGCGCGATCATCGTCCCCAGCTCGGCCGCCGCGTTGAAGGCGGCGAGCGGCCGGCCCGCGAACTCGGCCAGGCCGTCGCCGTCCTCGGTGCTGCTGTCCGCCGCGCGCAGCAGCGGCACACCGGGGCCGGTCGGCGGCTCGGCCAGCGCGATGAAGGTCTCGACCAGATGACGCGGTCCCTCCTGCACGTACTGTCCGAGGCTGTGCAGGTCCGTGCTGTAGCTGGCGCGGGCCGGGAAGAGCCCCTTGCCGCCCTTGCCCTCGCTCTCGCCGAACAGCTGCGCCCACCAGTCGCCGACCCGCGCGAGCGCCGGCTCGAAGACGGCGAGCAGCTCGATCGCCTTGCCGCCCGTGTGGAGGTGCCGGCGCAGCGCGGCGTAGTGCAGGGCCGGGTTGTCGAGCAGGATGTCCACGGCGCCCGGGTCGCCGGCCGCGATCTCGCCGCCCAGGAAGCGGGCGCGGGCGCGGCGGGCGCCGGCCAGCAGGGCCTTGATATCCACACCCGCCACGGCCAGCGGCAGCAGGCCGACGGGGCTGAGCACGCTGAAGCGGCCGCCGACGTCCGGCGGGATCGGCCAGCTGCGCCAGCTGCGCGCCAGGGCCAGCTTGCGCAGCGCGCCCTGCGCCGGATCCGTGGTGGCGAGGATGTAGCGGTCCGCGGCGGCGCCGTGCTGCTCGATGAGCAGCTCGCGCAGCAGGCGGAAGGCGAGGGCCGTCTCGAGCGTCGTGCCGCTCTTGCTGATGACGTTCACCGCGAAGGGCTTGCGCTTCAGGCGCCGCAAGAGGCCGGCGAGGGCCTGGCCGCCCATCTGCTCGCCGGCGAAGTGGATCTCGGGTCCGAGCGCGCGGCCGCGCGGCCCGCGCAGGAGGAGCCCGCCCGTGGGCCCCGGCTCGGCGAAGGCTTCGATCAGCGCGCGCGCGCCGAGAGTGCTGCCGCCGATGCCGCAGACGACGAGGTGCTTGACCTCGCCGCGCAGCTCGCCCGCGAGGTCCTGGAGCGAGCCGCGCCATTCCTCCGCCGCCACCGGCAGGTCCAGCCAGCCCAGGAAGTCGGCCCCCGGGCAGGTCCTGGCGAGCAGCGCGCGCCGCGCGCCGAGTGCGTTGGCGGCCAGGCGCGGCAGGTCGGCGGCCCAGG
>VGXI01000404.1 GCA_016873475.1 bacterium
CCCCGGCCGGCGCAGGAAGCGGCCCTCGTAGCCGACCATGGCCAGATCGAGCTCGGCCGCGGTGACGCCCTTGGCGAGCACCCCGGCGAGGACGGCGTCGATCTCGGTCTCGAGGCGGGCCAGCGGCACGCCGGGCCGGGCGGTGGCGTCGATCATGAAAAGGCTGCACAGTTCGCGGCGGTCGACGCTGACCTCCAGCTCCTGGGCGATCTGCAGATCGTAGACCAGCCGCTGGTAGAGGCGCGAGGTCTTGCCGGTGCCGAGCACGGCCGCGAGCAGCTCGAACTCGGCGTCCCCAGGCTGGAAGTTGCCCGGGATGTGCCAGGCCAGCCACAGGCGCGGCAGCTCGACGGCGTCCTCGGCGACGAGACGCCGCTCGCCGTCCAGGCGCGGCACCCAGGTCTCGAGGCGATCCACGGCGGGGCCGCTCGGGATGCCCCCGAAGTACTTCTCGATGAGCGCCTTCGCCCGGGCGGGATCGAAGTCGCCGGCCACGGCCAGGGAGGCGTTGTTCGGCGCGTAGTAGCGACGGAAGAAGTCGGAGACGTCCGCGAGCGAGGCCGCCGAGAGGTCCTCCATGCTGCCGATCACGGTCCAGGAGTAAGGGTGCTCCGCCGGGTAGAGCAGTCCCGGCAGCAGGTCCCAAGCCTTGGCGTAGGGCTCGTTCTCTCCCTGCCGCTTCTCGTTCTTCACGACGTCCTTCTGATTGGCCAGCTTCTCGTCGGTCATCGCAGGGAGCAGGTAGCCCATCCGGTCGGCCTCGAGGAAGAGCGCGAGCTCGAGCTGATCGCTCGGCACGTTCTCCCAATAGTTCGTGCGATCCTCGGTCGTCGAGCCGTTGACCTGGCCGCCGGCCTTCTCCAAGGGCAGGAAGTAGTCGTCGTCGTAGTGCTGGGAGCCCTGGAACATCATGTGCTCGAAGAGGTGGGCGAAGCCGGTGCGGCCGGGCCGCTCGTTCTTCGAGCCGACGTGGTACCAGACGTTGACGCCGACGATCGGCGTACTGCGGTCGACGTGCAGGATGACGTCGAGCCCGTTCGGCAGCTCGTAGTGCTCGAACTCGAGCGGGGGCAACTGGGCAGCGAGACCGGCGATGGCCAGGCCGCCGAGCAGCACGGCGGCGCTCGCCGCCAGGAGCAGGGCTGTGCGCATGAAGAAGCCTCCGGTTCCCCGATTGGCGAGAAGATGCACCGACGCCCCCGCGAAGGCAAGGTTGCGCCGGCCCTGGGCTGCCCTATACTGAGGCCGTGGACGATACCGCCTTCACAGCGCGGCACTGGCAGCCTCGCGACGACGGCCGCCTCGAGTGCACGCTCTGCCCGCACCGCTGCCGGCTCGCAGACGGTCAGCGCGGCTTCTGCTTCGTGCGCCTGCGCAGGGGCGAGCGGCTGGTGCTGGACACCTACGGCCGCTCGAGCGGCTTCTGTGTGGACCCGATCGAGAAGAAGCCCCTCTACCACTTCCTGCCCGGCACGCCCGTGCTCTCCTTCGGCACGGCCGGCTGCAACCTCTCCTGCCGTTTCTGCCAGAACTGGGAGCTGAGCAAGGCGCGCGCGACGGACATCCTCGCCGCGGCGGCGACCCCCGCAGCGATCGCCGCCGCCGCGGCCGCGCTGGACTGCCGCAGCGTGGCCTTCACCTACAACGATCCCGTGATCTTCCTCGAGTACGCCGTGGACGTCGC
>VGXI01000405.1 GCA_016873475.1 bacterium
GTGTCCGCATCCGTGTCGCGCACGAGGACGTTGATGATGTCCGTTTCCTGCACGGGCAGCACCTCGACCATCGTCGCGAGACCGGCCGCGATCTCCATCGTGCGCGCCTGCGGCGGGTTCGGCCAGCCGCGCAGCTCGTCGAAGCGCCGCGCCGCCTCCGTGAGGACGCCCTGGCTGCGCCCCATCTCGGCCAGGGAGTTGATCTCCTCCTCCCACTCCAGTCGCCCGATGTAGCGGATCGCCGCTTCCTGCGGCAGCGAGCGGTTGACGAAGAACTTCACCGAGGCCACGAAGAGGCGCTCGCGCAGGGACAGCCCCCAGAGGATGGCGACCAGCAGCACGATGAAGGAGCCGACGATGGTCCACTTGTGCAGGAAGAGGACCATGTAGAACTCGCGCAGGGAGATCTGCTGCTGCGATCCCTGCGGCCGGGCCTGAACGACTGGGGTTGCGGGCGTTTCCATGCTGATCACCGGCTAGTTGTTCTGATAGTAGACGTCCAGCTCCCTCTCCAGGGCATTCTGGAGGAAGACGGCGTCCAACCCGAAGCGGGTCATCACGATGTTGTTGCCGAAGGCGGCCATCATGAAGTCGCGCAGATTGGCGACGCGGCTCTTCGGCACGACCACGATGTCGTAGCGCTGCAGCGGGAGGTCCGGCAGCAGGGATTCGCCCGCCAGCAGCTGGGAGAAGTCGACCTCGAAGACCTGCGGATCGCCCCCTGGATTGCGCCGGATCACGATGACCTGCTTCTTCTGGCCATCGCGCGTGATGCCGCCGCAATCGGCGAGCACGCCCGCCAGGGTGAGCGGCTCCGAGCTCGCGAGTTGGGGATTGCGCACCTCACCGAGCACGAAAACGTGCTGACTGCCCAACTCGAGGAGGTGCACGTAGGCCTGCGGGTTGACGAGGTAGGTCGCGAGCTGGCGCGCGATCTCGCGGTTGAGCTGCTCCAGCGTGAGGCCCGCGGCGAGCACGGGCTCATTGACCAGGGGTAGGAGCAAGCGGCCGTCGGGACTGACCAGGAAGTCGTTGTCCAGTCCGACCTCGCCGAGGAACGTGACATGGAGGCGGTCCCCGGGGCCGATGACGTAGCGCGGGGGCGGCCCGAGAAAGGCCAGCGAGTCAGCCGCCGCTGTCCCCGTCAGGGTACGCACCTTCAGCGCGGGGCCCTGCCTGCCGCAGCCGGAAAGGAATAGCAGCGGGAGCCCAGCGAGGCAGAGCAGTCTGGGCAACCGATTACGGCGCAATCCTTTGCACATCGGATGCAAACCCCTGTCTCCATGGCGGCGGCTGCCGCACGGCGGCCGTTTTGCAAGTCGGATGCCAGGCCGGCGCGCTACTGCCCCTTCTCCAGCGCGTAAACCCTTACGCCGTGGAACCTTGCCTGCTCCGCGGCGCGGTAGCCCTGGAACGCGCCGATCAATGTGGACTCCCCACCCCATTCCCAGGGGCGGGCGCTCACCAGCCAGAGCCGCGGCGGCTCCCCGAGCGTCTCCACCCTGGCGCGAATCTGCGCGGGGCCCATCCCTGGCCAGAGCATCGCCAGCGGCGCCGGCCCCTTGAAGTAGTGCGCAAAGGTCTCGCCGACCACGGCGACGAGGATGGGCTCCTCGCGATCGGCGTTCCCAAGGGCCTGCGCCGCGCCGCGCACGTCCTCCTTCGCGTAGGCGGGGG
>VGXI01000406.1 GCA_016873475.1 bacterium
TGCGGCGAACTGCACCTGCGCGGCAGCCAGATCCCCACGCACCCGTCGATCTACACCCCGATCCTCGCGGATCTGGCCGCCGCCGGCCTCGACTTCGCCGAGCGCGTGGAGCCGCTGGCCTAGCAGCCCGTGGTGAAAGTCTCTCTTCTTGAGGGTTCGAAGTCCCTCGGTTAGTGTCGGCGAAGACCCCCGCAGGAGGCAAGGGCGATGGCCATGGGCAAGCGCCGGCGCGAGCGACAAGCGGAGATCTGGCTGCCGGCGGCGGCCGTGGCAACGCCGCCGGGACACCCCTTCTACGAGCGGCTCAATGCACTGCTGGCCACGCACGGCTTCGACGCGTTCGTTGAGGAGCTGTGCCGGCCCTTCTACGCGGAGCGGCAAGGGCGTCCCTCCCTGCCGCCGGCGATCTACTTCCGCACGCTGCTGATCGGCTACTTCGAAGGCATCGACTCGGAGCGGGGCATCGCGTGGCGGCTGGCCGACTCGCTCTCGCTGCGGGCCTTCTGCGGCTACGACCTGACGGAGACGACACCGGACCACTCGACGATCAGCCGGAATCGGCGCCTGATCGCGGTGGAAGCGCACGAGGCGATCTTCACCTGGGTGCTGAAGGTGCTGGCGCAGGCGGGGCTGCTGCGGGGTGAGACGGTGGGGATCGACGCGACGACGCTGGAGGCGAACGCGGCCCTGCGCAGCCTGGTGCGGCGCGACACGGGCGAGAGCTACGAGGCGTATCTGAAGCGGCTGGCGGCGTCGTCGGGGATCGCGACGCCGACGCGGGAAGCGCTGGCGCGGCTGGATCGGCAGCGCAAGCGCAAGGCCTCGAACGACGACTGGCAGAATCCGCATGATCCCGACGCGCGGATCACGAAGCTGAAGGATGGGCGGACGCACCTGGCGCACAAGGCCGAGCACGCGGTGGATCTGGAGACGGAGGCGGTACTGGCGGTGACGCTGCAACCGGGCGACCGCGGCGACAGCGAGAGCCTGCGGGAGACACTGGTGGCAACGCTGGATCACCTGGGCACGCTGGCGGGAGATGCGGAGGTCGCGGGACAGGTTTCGGAGACGCTGCTGACCCAGTTGGTCCTGGACAAGGGCTACCACAGCAATGCGACCTTGCTGCTGCAGGCGTCGCTGGGGATTCAGAGCTACTGCAGCGAGCCGAAGCGAGGCCGGAGGAGCTGGGTGGGCAAAGCGGCCGAGAAAGCGGCGGTGTATGGAAACCGGCGCCGGATCCGCGGGCCGCGCGGCAAGCGCCTGCTGCGCAAGCGCGGGGAAGTCCTGGAGCGGCCCTTCGCCCACTGCTACGAGACGGGCGCCCTGCGGCGAGTCTACCTGCGGGGACGGACGAACATCCTGAAGCGTCAACTGGTCCATGTGGCCGGCTTCAACCTGGGGCTCGTGATGCGCAAGGTCTTGGGTAGCGGCAAGCCGAGAGAGGCGGCGAGCCTCGCGGCCTCTCTTTTCGCCTGCTGTAGCCGCCTGGGTCGCCCTGCAGGCGATCTCATGGGCCTGGGGACGCTGCTGAACGTGCTCAAGGCGATGATCCACCGCTCACGCCTCGCGGCCGCTGCCGTCGGCGTGGGCTCCCAAAGACCCTATTCCGCCACGGGCTGCTAGACCAGCTTCAGCTCCTTCGCCGTGGCCGCGAACCGGTCGA
>VGXI01000407.1 GCA_016873475.1 bacterium
TTTTCGGCAATTCAACAAGTTGAAATCGTCACGGACGCGTAATGTCACGCCGTCCAAGGGGGTTACCGAGTGCTTCGGCCTCATAGAGGTTGCAGCTCGGGCGGCAGCGCGACGCCACAGGCCTGGAACACTTTGGCGACGCAGCCCTCGGTCTGAGTGCGAAGGCGGTAGCCCTTGCCGTTGACCCTCAGTTCGATCTCCTGCAGCCGCTCCAGGTCCTGCAGGATGTCGGCCCACTCGAGACGGTAGCCGCGTTTGGCCAAACGTCGCTCCAGTTCGTCGCGCAGCACCAGCGCCAGAAACGAACAGAACACGTGGCCGCGGATCGTGTCGTCGCGCTTGTGGTAGATCGGGCGCGTCGCCAGCGCCGTCTTCATGGTGCGAAAGGTCGCCTCGACTTGCCACAGTTGCTTGTACTTGAGCGCGAGCTCGCGCGCCGAAAGATCGGTGTTGGTGGTCAGGACCCACTTGCCATCGAAGCGCGCCTCGGCTTGGATCTTGTCATCGTCGATCGCGAAGTGGGCGCCGCTCGTCTTCACGTACTTGCGGTAGCCGCGGTTGCCGATCAGCGTCTTGTCGCCTTGTTTTAGCGTCTCTCTGAGCGAGGCGAGGATCGCTTCGCGGTCGTGCCGGTCTTTGGTCGCTTGATCTTCGTTCAGGCACACGACGTAGCGACGGTCTTCGATCCATACCTCCTTGACCTTGAGCGGCGAGGGTGCCTTGGGATCTTGGCTCTTGGGGTAGACCTCCTCGTAGCGCCCGGGGCGCGCCAGCACCTCTTCGTTCACCTCGCGCGTACGCCGCATGCGCACCCCCAGGATGTAGCGCCAGCCGCGCGCCTGGAGTTGCTCGATCGTGGCGCGGCTGATCATGCCGCGGTCGGCCACCACGCACACCTCGCCCACCTTGAACTGCGTGCGCAGCCGATCGACCACCGGGACCAGGCTCGTCACGTCGGCCGGGTTGCCGGGCCACATCTGGCTGCAAAGCGGCCGCCCCTCGTCATCGAGCACTACCCCGGCCACCATTTGCTTCAGATCCGGCCGATGGTCCTTGGAGTGGCCGTACTGCCCCAGGGTCTCTCCGCCTTCGCCCTCGAAGTACATCGAGGTGGTGTCAAAGAACACCAGATCCAGTTTCGTGAACAGGTCGCGCCGCTGCTCAAAGAGCCGCTCCTCGATCAGCTCGCAGCGCGTGCGATAGGGCAGCACGCTCGCCTCTGCACTCGGTGCCGCGGCCACCGGCTCGCCCAACCATCCCATGGTCCGATAAAGCTGGTGCAGCCCGAGCTCCTCCACCCCGGCGATGGCGTAATGGTGCTTCCACTTCTCCGCCGCCCGGTCGCTCCCCGAGACAAACAGCCGGTGCAAGACCGTCAGAAACACCGCGCGCTCCAGCTCAAAGCCGAAGCGGCGCTTCGCCGCCAGCTCCTTGAGCAGACTCTCGATGCCGCAGTCGCGCCACAGCCGCTCGAAGATGAGCGCCGCCCCGATCGTGCGCGCCCGCCCGCTCACGCTCTGGCCTTTGGCATGTGCCCCCAGCACGGCGTACTTCTCGGAGAAGCGCCCCAGCGCCAGCAGAAGCCCGTCGAGCTCTCCGCTGGCGCGCAGCTGATCTAGGCGGCCGAGCCGAAACAGCACCCGCTGCTTCATGC
>VGXI01000408.1 GCA_016873475.1 bacterium
GGGGCAGCTTGCCGGCCGCCGCGAGCTGCGCTGGGACGGCCGCGACGACGCGGGCACGGCCCTCGGCAGCGGCCTCTACCTGGTGCGGGTGAGTGGGCCGACGGGGAGTGCGAGCGGCAAGCTGCTGCTGCTCAAGTAGGCGCGCGCTTCACGCCAGGCGCTCGCGCAGCCACTGCGCGAGCGCCTGCGCGTTTCTGTCCATGTCGTAATCGGCTTCGATGCGCGCCCGCGCGCGGCGGGCCATGGCGGCGGCCGCCGCGGGATCGTCGAGCAGGCGCGCGATGGCGGCAGCGAAGGCGTCCGGCCGCGCGGGGTCGGCGAGCAGGCCGCTCACCCCGTCCTCGACCAGCTCCGGCAGACCCGTCACGCGCGGCCCGACGACCGGCAGGCCCACGGCCATCGCCTCCATCATCGAGACGGGAATGCCCTCGCTGTGGCTGGCGAGCACGAAGAGGTCCGCCTCGGCCAGGAAGCGCGCCACCTCGCCGTGGTCCACGCTGCCGTGGAAGCGAACGGCCTCGAGGATGCCGAGCCGGCGCGCCTGCGCCTCGAGCTGCGCGCGGCGGCCGCCCTCGTCCTTGCCGACGAGATCGAGGCGGAAGGTCTGACCCCGCGCGGCGAGCAGCGCGCAGGCCGCGAGCAGGCCCTCGTGGTTCTTGACCGGATAGAGCGAGGCCACGCAGGCCAGGCGCACCGGGCCTCCGCGCCGCGCGGGCCGCGGCTGGAAGGGGAACTCCGCGAGCCGGATGCCCGTGCGCTGGAGCCGCACCTGCCCTGCGGGCAGCTCGGGGCAGAGGGCGAGCAGGGTCCGTCGGTTGTACTCCGAGATCGCGATGGCGAAGTCCGCGCCGCGCAGCTTGCTCTTCAGGCTGTGGCGCCTGGCGGGCATCACCGTGTCGCTGCCGTGGGCCGTGAAGCTGAAACCGCTGCCATTCAGACGCTTCGCGCAGAGTCCGGCCAGCGCGGCCTTGTAGGCGAAGTGCGCGTGGATCTGCGCCGGCCGCTCGCGCACGCTGTAGGCGAAGACGACGCCCACGGCGAGGTGGGCGAGATTGTGCAGGGCCTTCGCGGGACCGGCGTCTTCGAGGACCGTGCCGAAGAGCCCGGCCAGCGCGCGCGGCCGGCGGAGCGCGTAGTGGAGCCAGGCGCGGAGCAGCCGCCCGGGCGGGATCGGCCGCAGCACCTGCGTGCGCGCCAGGTAACCGCGCGCCTCGGCGGGGCAGGGGCCGGGCGGCCGCAGTGACACGATCTCGACCCCGAAGCCCGCCGCCTCGAGCGCGCGCATCTCGTTGTAGACGAAGTTGAGCGTGTCCGTGGGAAAGCGGTCGAGGACGTAGAGCAGGCGCGGCGCGTTCATGCCGACTTCCCGCGGTGGATCGCCTCGGCGTCGGCGAGCACGGCCGCGGCGATCCGCGACCAGTCGCGATCCCGCACGCGCTCGCGGCGCGCCGTGCGCTTGGCCGGCGTATCGGTCCTCAGCTCCTCCTCGACGAGGCGGACGAAGTCCTCGGGCCCCTCGGCGATGCGCACGAGATCGCCGAACTGCTCGGCCACTTCGCGGATGCGCACGGAGACCACCGGCAGGCCGAGCGCCAGGTACTCCTGCACCTTGACCGGGAAGCTGCTCGCGATCCACTCGGTCTCTATCC
>VGXI01000409.1 GCA_016873475.1 bacterium
GGCGCCTCTACCGCGATTGCGGCTACTCCAGCATTCATGCCTACGCCGAGCAGGTGCTGGGCTTCTCCCGCAACAAGACCTTCCAGTTCATCCATCTGGCCGAGAGTTTGGAGCACCTGCCGCAGCTACAGGACTCGCTGACTCGTGGCGAGCTGCCCTGGACGAAGGCTCGCGAAGTGGTGAAGGTGGCCACGTCGCAGACCGAGCGTCAGTGGATCGAAGAGGCGCAGCAACTGAACAGCCGCGCTCTCGAGGCACGCGTCAAAGAGGCGCGCGTGAGCACGCGGGCACTGCTGTCCGAGGCCAGCGGACAGGGGAGCTTGCTCGGGAGCCCGTTGCCGGCGGCCGCTGGCGCGGGGCTTGGCAGTAGCGCTCAGGCAGGGCGGAATCCGGGGCGGACAACAAGCGCCACCCCGCCCGCACCGATGGTCGCGGAGGCGACGCTGACCCTTCGTCTCCGACCGCTCGAACTCGCGCGCCTGCAGTCCATGCTGGACAGGATCCGCAAGGCAGGCGCCCCAACTGCTCGGCACCAGACTCGCGAGGAGCTTCTGGTCGCCGGACTGGACGCCCTCCTTGCCAGCCTGGAGGTCCCAGAGCGCAGTGCCACTGAAAGCGCCGGCGGCCAGTTGCCACGTGGCAACTCCGCCCCGTCCTATCAGGTGGTGATCTACCGCTGCGAGGTGCGTGGCGCCGCGCGCCTGCCCGATGGGCGAACCCTGGCGCCGGCGGTGGCCGCAACAGCGCGGCGAACCCGATCGCGCTCCGCGCGGCCTGCCATCGACTCCTGCACGAACGCGGCGGGGGGTTTGCTGCTACGCTTCCGGACGCGGGCCTGCCAATGGCGGCCTTGCCGAAGACCGGCTGATTGGCGGTAGGCCGGCCCGTCAAACATCCGCAATGGACGAGGAGCCGCAGGTGCGCTGGCCTGGCGGCGGATCGAAGCCAGGCGGCCGCCACCTTGGACGAGCGCGGCCATCCGCCGCGGCAATTGCCCGCCCGCAAATCGGTGGCGGCGGCCCCGCGCACCTGACTAGAATCAGGCAGGCGCGGCGGCCTCCCCGCCGCGCGGGAGTGCGCGATGTCCCTCAGCCCCCGCCGCATGTACGCCGCCCTCGTCGCCAGCGACGCCGCCTACGACGGCCGCTTCTGGGTGGGCGTGCGCACGACGGGCATCTACTGCCGGCCCTCCTGCCGCGCGCGCAAGCCCCGCTTCGAGAACCTGCGCTTCGCGGCGTCGAGAGAGGAGCTGGCGGCCGCGGGCTTTCGGGCTTGCAAGAAGTGCCATCCCGAAACCTGGCCGGAAACGGCGCCCGCCTGGCTGCCCGTCCTGCTCGAGCACATGCGCGCGCGCTGTCCCGAGCCCGTGCACGAGGGCCGGCTCGCGGCGCTGGCCGGGCGGGACATCTCGAGCGTGCGGCGCGCCTTTCGGCGCTACCTCGGCGCGAGCCCGATGGCCTATCAGCGGCGCCTGCGCCTGCTCGTCGCGCGCGAGCGCCTGGTGGCCGGCGAGGACGCGCTGGCCGTGGGCCTCGCCTGCGGCTTCGACTCGGACAGCGGCTTTCGCGCCGCCTTCCGGCGCGAGTTTGGACTCACGCCCGGCGCCCTGCGCCGAGGGGGTGTTTGATGGATCGCCAGCCGAT
>VGXI01000410.1 GCA_016873475.1 bacterium
GATCTCCAGTATCAGAGCTTCACCTGGGGTGGCGGCGGGGGCACGCTGGATCCCGGCGAGAGCGGCACGCTCAGTCTCTCGCTGCAGAACGCGGGCGGCGCCGTGGCGACGGGTGTGACGGCGACGCTCGTCAGCCACAGCCCCTGGGTGACGGTGACCGATCCCGTTGCCAGCTTCCCCGACTTCCTGCTCGGCGCCAGCGGCAGCAACGCGGGCAATCCCTTTGCGGTCAGCGTGGCCGGCAACGCGTTCCCGGGCCACCTGGCCGGCTTCAGCCTGCTGCTGAGCTACAACGAGCGCGCGGTGGAGGAGGTCGAGTTCCAGCTCACCGTGGGCACGGCCGCTCTCGGCTCGCCCACGGGGCCCTGCGCCTACGGCTACTATGCCTTCGAGAGCTCGGACACCGGCCATCCGCAGGCGCCCGTCTACAGCTGGGTGGAGCTCGCGCCCAACTACGGCGGCACGGGGACGAGCGTCGGCCTCAGCGATTTCGGCAGCGCCGACGACACGAACGTCCTCAATCTGCCTTTCGTGTTCCGCTACTTTGGCCAGGACTTCGACCAGATCTCGGTCTGCTCGAACGGTTGGGTGGCGATGGGCACGACCTACCTCGTCGCCTACCGCAACTACCCGATCCCCTGTTCTGGTGCACCGCCGTATCTGATCGCGCCCTTCTGGGACAACCTCTACCAGAGCGGCCAGAATCTGGTGTACTACCAGTACGACGCGGCGGGACACCGCTTCATCGTGCAGTGGAGCCGCCTGCTCAACGACTACAACGGCACGACCGAGAACTTCGAGTTGATCCTGCTCGACCCGGCCCACCACCAGACGGTGACCGGCGACGGCGAGATCGTCTTCCAGTACCAGCTCATCAACAACGTCGACGCGGAGAACGGCTACGCGACGGTCGGCATCATGAACGGCGACCGCACGGACGGCCTGCTGATCAGCTACTGGAACCAGCACCCGGCATCGGCGAGCAACCCGGCCGCCAACCGCGCCATCCGCTTCCTGCCGCTCAGCGACGCGCTGCAGGTCGCGGCCTCCGTGGCGCCCACGAGCATGGAGACGGTGATCCTGCAGGGCACGAGCCTCGACCGCTTCCTGCAGGTCAACAACACGGGCGAGACGGGCTCGGTGCTCTACTACGCGCTCGATGTCGCGGCCTTGCCCGCCTGGTTGACGGCCGCCGGCGCCACGGGCAGCGCGGTGGCCGGGCGCCCGGAGGCGATCACCCTCCACTTCGACAGCGCCGGCCTGCCCCTGGGCAGCTACGAGACGACCCTGGCGATCAACACCAGCGGCGGCCATCTGGTCGTCCCCGTGAGGCTCACCGTCAGCGACGACGCGACGGCGAGCGAAGCGGCTCCGGCCGCGCTGACGCTCGGGCAGAACCACCCGAATCCCTTCAACCCGTCGACGCAGATCGACTTCGGCCTGCCGGCGGACGCGGCGGTGCGCCTCACCGTCTTCGACGTCAACGGGCGCGCGGTGGCGACCCTGGTCGACGGTGCGCTGCCCGCGGGCTGGCAGCGCGTGACCTGGGACGGCCGCGACGCGCAGGGCACGCCGGTGGCGGCGGGCGTCTACCTGTACCGGCTGGAAGTGGGCGCGGAGCGCATCCAGCGGAAGATGCTGA
>VGXI01000411.1 GCA_016873475.1 bacterium
GGCCGGCGTGCACAGCGGCGACTCCTGCGCGGTCTTCCCGCCGCAGCTCGTCACGCACGGGCAGTACGCGGCGATGCGCGCGATCGCGGCTCGCCTTGCCCGCGCGCTGGGCGTGGTCGGGCCGATGAACGTGCAGTTCGCCGTGCAAGACGGGCAGGTCTTCGTGCTCGAGGTGAACCCGCGCGCGAGCCGCACGCTGCCCTTCCTCGAGAAGGCCACCGGCCTTGCGCTCACGGCCGCCGCCACACGCGCCATGCTTGGCGAGTCCTTCGCTGCGCAGGGCATCGCCGAGGCGGCCCTGCCGGCGCGCTGCTTCGTCAAGGCGCCGGTCTTCCCCTTCCGCCGCTTCCCCGCCAGCGACTCCCTGCTCGGTCCCGAGATGAAGAGCACCGGCGAGGTGATGGGCGTGGGCGCGAGCTTCGGCGAGGCCTTCGCGCGCGCACAGCTCGGCACCGGCCAGGGCCTGCCGGTGGCAGGCACGGCTTTCCTCAGTGTGCACGACCGCGACAAGCCCGACCTGCTGCCGATCGCGCGGCAGCTCGGCGTGCTCGGCTTCGCGCTGCTGGCCACGATGGGCACGGCGGCGGCCCTGCGCGCGCGCGGCCTCGCCTGCGAGACCGTGGCGAAGGTGGGCGAGGGATCGCCGCACGTTGCCGAGCGCATCCTCGCCGGCGGCGTGCAGCTGGTGATCAACACGCCCCTGGGGGCGGCCAGCCGCTACGACGAACGGCCCATCCGCCAGGCCGCCACCTCGATGGACGTGCCCTGCATCACCACCCTCGCCGGCGCGCGCGCGGCCGTGGACGGCATCCGCGCCCTGCGCGAGGGTCTCGGCGTGCCGCAGAGCCTGCAGGCCCTGCACGCCGCGGCGGCCATCCGCCCCCGGGGGCGGGCGGCTCGGGGATAGCCGGCGCGATTGTGCGCTGTGCGACCTGGTGCCAGACTCGCCCTCATGCCCATCGCGGGTCCGCTCGCGAAGCTGGAAGGATGCCCCGGCCATGCACACAGCTACACGCCAGGCGATCTACCTCGGCCAGGTGTTGCTGGTCGGCTTCGACGTGCTTCTCCTGCGCGACGGACTTCTTGAGCGGACTTCCCTCTCAGCGGTCGGCGCCCATCTCCTCGTGACGATCTGGGTTGTCGTTGTCGTCGGTCTCGACATCCTGCACCGAAGACTGGCCCCGCGACGTCGCTGGGCGCGGAATGCTCCAAGCCGGGATCCTTGGCGGGAGCATCCCAACCCTGGTTGCCGGTGCCATGCTTCGCTTTGGGATTGGTAAGTACTGGGGCTACTTCATCGTCGCCCTCTTTCTGGTCATCCTCATGGCCTCCTGGTCGATCCTGATGAAACTGGAGAAGCCCCGGGCTCCGCAGCCTGGGACCTAGCGCTGCCACCCGCCCCCGGGGGCGGGTGGTGCTGCTTGCACTGGGGGATATCGCGGGAGGAGGAGCCGCCGGGGATTTTCTTCGCTCGTGCCCTTGACGGCTGCCAGAGGATACTATACATTCGTATCCCCCGCAAGCCTCCCGCCGCACTTTCCTGAGGAATTCCCATGGTCACCCGTGCCGAACGGGCCGCGCGGCTGCACGCCGCGCTGACGGCCCGGCTTGCGGCGCTGCGCCAGGCGGAGCGCGGTGC
>VGXI01000412.1 GCA_016873475.1 bacterium
TCGCCATGCTGCGCCGCGCCGAGGCGGGCGAGGGCGAGGTCTATCCCGTGCACCTGGGCGTCACGGAGGCGGGCGAGGGCGAGGACGCCCGCTTGAAGAGCTACATCGGCATGGGCTCGCTGCTCGAGCTCGGCATCGGCGACACGGTGCGCGTCTCGCTGACGGAGAACGCCCTCGATGAGCTGCCCGCCACCCGGGTGCTCGCCGAGCGCTACTCGGATCGCCGGCGCGTCGCCGAGCCCTGGACTGCGGCCGGCCTCAGCGCCGAATTCGCCGCGCGCGAGGCCGATCCCACGACTGGCGCCCTTCGCCGCGACGACGCGCTCAGCGGCCTCGATCCCGAAGCCCGCGCGAAGCACTTCCCCGTCACCCTGGTCCCCGTGCACTGGCAGCCGGCGATCCAGGACCTCCTCGCGCTGCGCTGGCGGCCGCTGCCGCCGGACCACGTGCGCATCGACGAGCTAGGCCGGCTCGGGCTCGTCGTCGTGCCGCGGGGCATCAGTGCGCGTCTGGCCGAGCCGCGCCTCGAAGCTCAGGCCCGCGAGCGCAGCCTGCTCGAGCTGGCGATCGGCGCCGGCGTGCCGCTGCTCGAGGGGCTGGCGCGCCGCGTGGCCGTCGAGGCATCGAGCGGCGAAGAGGCGCTGCGCGGCGTCGAGCTGGGCTACGCGTTGCTCCAGACCACGCGCCTGCGCATGAGCCGCGCGGACTTCATCAGCTGCCCCTCCTGCGGGCGCACGCACTTCGACCTGCAGACCGCCACCCGCCGCATCCGCGAGCGCTTCGGCCACCTCGAAGGAATCAAGATCGCGATCATGGGCTGCGTGGTGAACGGACCCGGCGAGATGGCCGACGCCGACTTCGGCTATGTGGGTGCAGCGCCCGGCCGCATCGACCTCTACCGCGGCCGCGAGTGCCTGGAGCGAGGCATCCCGGAGGCGCAGGCGGTGGATCGACTGCAGGCCCTGCTCGCGCAGCACGGCCTCTGGCGCGAGCCCGCCGACAAGGAGAAAGGGCGATGAGCCCCCTGCTCATTGCCCTGTTCTGCCTGCCGATCGCCGCGCTCGGCGCGATGGTCGGCATCGGCGGCGGCGTCTTCTTCGTGCCGATCTGGCTGGCCGCCGGCAGCAGCTTCCAGGCCGCCACGGCCACCTCGCTCGTGATGATCGCGGCGATGGGCATCTCGGCCTCGACGGTCTACCTGCGCAAGCGACTCGTCGAGCCGGCCCTGGTGCTCGCGATCGGCCCCAGCGCCTGGCTGCTCAGCTTCCTCTCCGGCGCGCTGTCCGGACACCTCGACGAGCGGCTGCTGCGCATCGTCTTCGGGATCGTGCTGGTGCCGGTGGCCTTTCTGCTCCTGCGCGAGACGAAGTCGGCCGCGCCGGCTGCGCAGGCCGCGCGCCCGAGCGGCCGCTGGCGCTTCCAGCGCGAGCGAGAGGGCGAGCGCTACACGGTGCCGGTGCCGGGGGCGATCGGCGCCGGCGCGCTGTCCGGACTGCTCTCGGGGCTCTTCGGCATCGGCGGCGGCATCGTCGTCGTGCCCATCCTGACGCTGGGTTTTCGCATTCCCACGCGCGTGGCCGTGGCGACCTCGACCTTGCTGCTCGCCGTCACCTCGGCCGTGGGCGCTGGCGGCCATGCC
>VGXI01000413.1 GCA_016873475.1 bacterium
GGCGACCTGCGCGAGCGTGTGACCAGCAGTCGGCTGGTGACTGGCGACGACGTAGATGCCGCGGCTCTGCCGGAGCACGAGTCCCTCGCGCACGAGGCGCGCTAGCTGCGCTCGCGATATGCCCTGAGCTTCGAGGTCCCGCGGTCGTGCCAGCCCCGCCGTGCGGATCGCCTGAAGTGCTTTGTTCCGGCCCTTGGTTTCCATGGCAGGCGGTTTACGAAATGTTGGGGGTTGCGTGCAAGTCCCGACGTTTCGGAACGCGGCTCGGCTGGCGCAAAACGTCGGCACCGCAGGGCCCAGTGCCGTCATTTGGGGCCAGTTTGGCTCAGGGATTGGCTCAGATTTGGATCGGGTTTGGCTCAGAATTGGATCGTGCCCCAAGCACCCGCCCGAATGCCTCAGAGCACCCGCCACCAGGGTGCCGCAAGCACGCCCGGCGCCAACCACTCCAGTGCGCTGCCCGTGTGCAGCAAGAGCCCAGCGCGCGCCTGCTTCCCGTACTCCGCCTGAAAGGACCGCAGGTGCGTGGCGTCGGTTAGGCGAGGCCGAGCCGCGGCCTTGACCTCGACCGGCAGCAGCTTGCCGCCGGTCTCGATCACGAAGTCCACCTCCTCGCCGGCCGTCGTGCGCCAGTAGCCGAGCTCCACCCGCTCGAGCCGCGCGTCCCGCCAGGCGAGCAGGTCGTCCAGCACGAGGTTCTCCAGGTGCGCGCCACCCGGCTCCGCCAGCTCGGCCAGGTGCAGCGCCACGCCCGTGTCGCCCCAGTAGAACTTGGGCGCCTTGATCAGCCGCTTCGTGCGGTTCACCGCGAAAGCGGGCAGCCGCACGAGCTGGTAGGAGGTCTCGAGCAGGTTCAGCCAGCGGTGCACCGTGGCCTGGGGCAGCGCCGCGTCGCGCCCCAGCTCGGTCTGGTTGACGAGTTGGCCCAGACGCAGGCAGGCCGCGCGCATGAGGCGCCGGAAGTCGGGCAGCGAGCCGATCGAGGCGAGGTCCTGGAGGTCGCGCTCCAGGTAAGTGCGCACGTAGCCGTCGAACCAGATGGCGCGATCCTTCGCCGTCTTGAGGTGCACCGCGGGCGTGGGGAAGCCGCCCCGGCGCGCGAGCGCTTTCCAGTCCTCGACCGCACCCTCGCCGGCCGCGAGCAGCTCGAGCCAGTCGGCGTCGCGGGCGGCGAGCAGCTCTTCCCAACGCCCCGCGCGGCCCTCGCCGCGCTGCTCGCGCCGGGTCATCGGCCAGAGCGCCAGGTAGCTCGCGCGGCCGGCCAGCGACTCGGAGACCTGGCGCATGAGCAGCAGGTTCGCCGAGCCGGTGAGCAGGAAGCGCCCGGGCCGGCGGTCGCGGTCGATGCTCCGCTTCACGGCCGCGAGGAAGCCGGGCTCGCGCTGCACTTCGTCGAGGGTCACCGGGTCCGTGCCGCCGACCAGCAGGTCCGGGTCGCGGCGCGCGGCGCCCAGCGCGTCGAGGTCGTCCAGCGAGGCGTAGCGCCGCTGGCCGGACACGCGCTCGGCGACCAGGGTGCTCTTGCCGGTCTGCCGCGCGCCGGTCACCACGACCGCCGGCATCACCCGCAGCCGCTCGGCCAGCGCGCCTTCCACGAGGCGGGGGAGTGTATTCATGGCGTGGATGATATTTT
>VGXI01000414.1 GCA_016873475.1 bacterium
GCTGGCCGGCCTCGCGCCCGGCGAGCAGGTCGTGCGCGCGGGCCACCAGAAGCTCTTCCCGGGCGCCAAGGTACTGCCCCTGCCGCCCGGCGGTCTGGCCGGCGGCGCCGCGGCCCCGCCGGCGGGAAGCGGCGCATGAAGCTCAGCGAGATCGGCATCCGCCGGCCCGTCCTCGCGGCGGTGATGAGCCTGGCGATCACCCTGCTGGGGGTGATCAGCTTCCAGCGGCTGCCGGTGCGCGAGTACCCGGACATCGACCCGCCGATCGTCTCGGTCACCACGCTCTACCGCGGCGCCAGCCCGAACGTGGTGGAGACCGAGATCACCAACGTGCTCGAGGAGCAGTTCTCGACGATCGAGGGCGTGAAGAGCATCGCCAGCGCCAGCGTCGAGCAGGGCTCGACGATCACGATCGAGTTCGAGCTGAGCCGCGACGTCGACGTCGCCGCCAACGACGTCCGCGACCGCGTCTCGCGCGTGCGCGGCGCCCTGCCGCGCGAGGCCGAGGACCCGATCGTCGCCAAGGTGGACGTCAACGCGCAGCCGATCATCTGGCTGGCCTTCCTCAGCGATCGGCACTCGACGCTCGAGCTGTCCGAGCTGGCCGACCGCGTGCTCAAGGAGCGCCTGCAGCGCGTGCCGGGCGTGGGCTCGGTCTTCATCGGCGGCGAGCGGCGCTACGCGATGCGCGTCTGGCTGGATCCGCAGCGCATGCTCGCCCACGGGCTGACGACCCAGGACATCGAGCGCGCCATCCGCGCGGAGAACGTCGAGATCCCGGCCGGTCGCGTCGAAGGTAGCGGGCGCGAGTTCGCCGTGCGCACGCGCGGCGAGCTGCAGAGCCCGGCCGAGTTCGCGGCGATCATCCTGCGCCAGCGCGGCGACGGCAGCGTGCGCCTGGGCGACGTCGCCGAGGTCGAGATCGGTCCCGAGGACGAGCGCACCGTCACGCGCTTCAACGGCCAGCCGGCGATCGGCCTGGGCATCGTCAAGCAGAAGGAAGCGCGCACGGTGGCGGTGGGGCAGGCGATCCGCGCCGCCCTGCCCGCGCTGAGGGCGGACCTGCCGGCCGGCATGCAGATCGAGACGGCCTACGACTCCTCCACCTTCATCGAGGAGTCGATCACCGAGATCGGCGAGACGCTGCTCATCGCCACCGGCCTGGTCGTGCTGGTCGTCCTGCTCTTCCTCAAGAGCATCCGGGCGACGGTGATTCCCGTGCTCGCCATCCCGATCGCCATCCTCGGCGCCTTCACGGTGGCCTACGCGCTCGGCTTCACGATCAACATCATCACGCTGCTCGCCCTGGTGCTCGCGATCGGCCTGGTGGTGGACGACGCGATCGTCGTGCTCGAGAACAGCTTCCGCCACCTGGAGCTGGGCAAGCCCCGCCGCCTCGCCGCGCGCGACGGCATGAACGAGATCGCCTTCGCGGTCGTGGCGACGACGATCGTGCTCGTCGCCGTCTTCATCCCGGTGGCCTTCCTGACCGGCTCCGTGGGCCGCCTCTTCCGCGAGTTCGGCCTCACGCTCGCCGTGGCGGTGGCGATCTCGATGTTCGTCGCCCTCACGCTGACGCCG
>VGXI01000415.1 GCA_016873475.1 bacterium
GAAAACCTGCCCATCGAGGAGGGCACGCTGCGCAGCGTCTTCGCCAGCCTGCGCCTGGGCACGCCGCTCAACCACGTGGCCCTGGCTTGGGAGCGGGCGGGCGAGGACCTCATCGGGGGGGATTTTGACTACTCCCTCGCCGACGTCACGCTGCGCAGCCGCGTGCCCGTGGCTGAAGCGCAGCATCTGGACCTGCGGGTGAGGGCTGCCAGCAACCTGCGCGGCGCTCTGCCGCTGCAGCGGCGTTTCCTGCTCGGCGGCCTGGGCAGCGTGCGCGGCTACGACTACCAGTCCCTGCTCGTGCCGGCGGCCGCCGGTCCCGCGCCGCTCTACGGCGGCGAGCGCATGCTGCTGGCCAACCTCGAGTACGGCGTGGACCTCTTCGAAGAGCTGGAGCTGTTCGCCCTCTACGATGCGGGCATGGCCTGGGCCGATCGCAACGCGGGGGACATCGCGCTCGCGGATCTCAAGGACAGCGCCGGTCTCGGCATCGGCTTCGATGACGACGACACGGACCTGCGCCTGAACATCCTGCGCACGCTCGACGGCAGCGAGCAGACGGCCGTCGAGCTGCGCCTGGGGCGGGCCTTCTGATGTCGCGCGCCGGGGCAGGGTGGGCGCTGGGCATCGCGCTCGCGGCCGCGGCGCTGGCCGCGGCCGCGCCCGCGCTTGCGGCGCCGGCGCTCACCCTCGCGGCCGCTCGCCTCGCGGGTCCTGAGCTCAGCGTGGAGATCGCGCTCACGGGCTTCGTCGACGAGAAGCTCCAGGCCGACCTCGAGGCGGGCCTGCCGGCCGCGCTGCTGCTGCGCTGGCGGCTCTGGGAGCGCCGGGCGGGCTGGCCGGACCGCGCGCTCGCGGACGGTCTCCTGCGCGAGCAGCTCTTCTACGACCTCCTCGAAGCGCGCTACACGCTCTTCGATGCCCGCGGCCGCCCGCGCGCCCGCTGCGCGGATGCGGCCGCACTCGCCGCAGCACTGGCTGCGCCGCGCCGGCTCGTCTTCCCCCTGCCGGCGGCCGTGCCGGCGGGGCGCGTCCCCGCACCCGAGATCGAGGCGCGGCTCGAGCCGCTCACGCGCGAGGAGCTGCAGGAGCTCGAGCGCTGGCTGGCCGGCGGCGAATCGCGGGGCGCGGGCGGCCTCCTCGGCGGCCTGCGCGGCGGCCCCGAGCGCCTGCTGCGCCGCCTGGCGGGGCTGAGCAGCCGGCAGGCCAGCGCGCGCTGTGCGGTGACGGCGCCCTGAGGCGCCGGCCGACCGGCGCACTCTCGGGACTCGCCTTCGCGCACGGTTCCTGCTAGGCTCTCGCGCCCGCAGCGAAGGAGCGAGGGCGGCGTGCTCAGCGACATCCATCCCGGCAGCAGTCATCCCCTCGGCGCGAGCGTGCAGGCGGGGGGCGTCAACTTCGCGATCTACTCGCGGCACGCCCAGTGCCTGGAGCTACTGCTCTTCGAGGGTCCCGAGGACTCGGCGCCCGCGCGCGTGATTCGCCTCGATCCGCGCCGGCACCGGACGGCGGACTACTGGCACGTGCTGGTGAAGGGCATCGGTGCCGGGCAGGTCTACGGCTGGCGAGCGCACGGGGG
>VGXI01000416.1 GCA_016873475.1 bacterium
GGGGTGGCTCATGCCGTGCCTCCGCGCGCCGCCGCCCAGTCGCGGGCCCAGGCGAGGGCGTTCTCGATGAGCAGCCCGCCGGTCGGCGTCAGGATGCTCTCGGGGTGGAACTGCACGCCCACCAGCGGCAGGGTCTTGTGGGCGAGGGCCATCACCAGCTTGCCGCAGCGGGCGGTCACCTCGAGCTCGGCCGGGATCTCCAGGCCGACGAGGCTGTGGTAGCGGCCCACGGCCATCGGGCTCTCGAGGCCGGCGAAGAGGCCCCTGCCCTCGTGCGTGACCGGGCTCGCCTTGCCGTGCACGGGTAGGGGCGCGCGGCCCACGCGGCCGCCGAAGGCCTCAATGATGACCTGGTGACCCAGGCACACCCCGAAGATCGGCAGGCGCCCGGCCAGCGCACGCACGGCTTCCAGGCCCACGCCCGCCTTGCCAGGCGTCGAGGGCCCGGGCGAGATCACCATCAGGTCGGGCGCCTCGTCGGCGATCACTGCCTCGAGATCGGCGAGGCTCACGCTCGCGCGGTAGACGAGCACGCGCGCGCCGCGCTTGGCGAACTCGTCGACGAGGTTGTAGGTGAAGGAGTCGAAGTTGTCGATCATGAGGACGGTCATGGCCGCGCCTCCTTGCCGCCCCGGCGCCGCGGCGCAGCGCCGACCTGCGGCCCGCCCCCGGGGGCCGGTTCGGGCAGGCCGGGCGCGAGCCCCAGCGCGGCCAGCGGCGCGCGGGCCTTGTGCCGCGTCTCGGCCGCCTCGCGCGCGGGCAGCGAGTCGTAGACCACGCCCGCGCCGGCCCGCGCGATCGCGCGGCCGTCGGCGAGGAGCAGCGAGCGAATCACGATCGCCGTGTCGAACTCGCCGTCGAGCAGGTAGTAGCCGACGGCGCCGCCGTAGAAGCCGCGCCGCGTGGGTTCGAAGCGGCGGAGCAGGCGCATCGCCTCCACCTTGGGCGCGCCGGTGAGCGTGCCCATGTTCATCGTCGCGAGGTAGGCGTGCAGGGGATCGAGGCCGGCGGCGAGGCGGCCGGTGACGCGGCTCACCAGGTGCTGCACGTGGCTGTACTTCTCGACCACGAAGAGCGCTTCGGCGAGGCGGCTGCCGGGCTCGCTGACGCGGGCGACGTCGTTGCGCGCGAGGTCGACGAGCATGACGTGCTCGGCCAGCTCCTTCGCGTCGAGCTTGAGCTCGGACTCGTAGCGCGAGTCGAGATCGGGGTCGATCTGCTCGCCCCGCCGGCCGCGCGGGCGCGTGCCGGCGATGGGCCTGATGGAGAGATCCCAGACGCCATCCGCCGCGCCGGACGCCGGCGCGCGGCTCACCTTGAGGGCCGTCTCGGGGCTGGCGCCGAGCAGGGTCAGCTCGCCCAGGCGCAGGAAGAACATGTAGGGGCTGGGGTTCAGCGCGCGAAGGCGGCGGTACACGGCCAGCGGCGCTTCGGCGCAGGGCGCGCAGAAGCTGCGGCTCGGCACGATCTGGAAGACGTCCCCCGCGCGAATGTGCGCCTGGCAGCGCGCGACGACCGCGGCGTAGGCCGCGTCGTCGAGGTCGGTGGCCACCGCGGCGGGGTCGCGCGCGGGCGGGG
>VGXI01000417.1 GCA_016873475.1 bacterium
CCTGCACGCGCAGGAGCAGCCGGCGGCGCCGGGGTCCGTCGAACTCGCAGAAGTAGACCCCGCCCCAGCTGCCCAGCTCGAGGCGACCCGCCGTGACGAAGAGCGTCGCGCCGCTGCCGCAGAGCACGCTCTTGACGTGCGCGGGGCTGTTGCCCTCGGCGTGGCGGAAGGCGGGATCGGCGGGCACGAGCCGGTCGAGCGCGTGCAGGATGTCCCGCTTCACGTCCGGGTCGGCGTTCTCGTTGATCGCCAGGCCCGCCGTCGTGTGGGGCACGAAGAGGTGGCAGAGTCCGTCGACGAGCCCGCTCGCGGTCACCGCCGCCTGCACGCGGGCCGTGAGATCGACGACCTCTTGCCGGCTCCGCGTCTCCAGCTCGAGGGTCCTCACGCCTCGCCTCCGACGGCCATGCCGGCCGCCTGCTTGAGCCAGGCCTCGACGAAGCGGTCGAGCTCGCCGTCCATCACGGCCTGCAGGTTGCCCGTCTCCACATTCGTGCGGTGGTCCTTGACCAGCGTGTAGGGGTGGAAGACGTAGCTGCGGATCTGGTTGCCCCAGCCGATCTCGGTCTTGCTGCTCTCGAGCTTCTGGCGCGCGGCCTCCTCCTCCTCGCGGCGCAGCTGGTAGAGCCGCGCCATGAGGATCTTCATCGCGCTCTCGCGATTGCGGTGCTGGCTGCGCTCGTCCTGGCAGCTGACGACGATGCCCGTCGGCAGGTGGGTGAGGCGCACGGCGCTGCTCGTCTTGTTGACGTGCTGGCCGCCGGCGCCGCTCGCGCGGAAGGTGTCGATCTTGAGGTCGCCCTCCTCGATCGTGATCCCCTCCGCCGCTTCGACCTCCGGGTAGACGAAGACCGAGGCGAAGCTGGTGTGCCGGCGCTTCTGCGCGTCGAAGGGACTGATACGCACGAGCCGGTGCACGCCGCGCTCGGCCTTGAGCCGCCCGTAGGCGAACTCCCCCTTCACCTCGACGGTGACGCTCTTGACGCCCGCCTCCTCGCCGCGCTGCAGGTCGAGCAGGTCGAGCTGCCAGCCCTGGCGCTCGCAGTAGCGCGTGTACATGCGCCAGAGCATCTCCGCCCAGTCCGCGCTCTCGGTGCCGCCGGCGCCCGGGTGGATGGTGAGGATGGCGCTCTTGTCGTCGTCCTCGCCCTTGAACATGAGCAGGAGCTCGTAGGCGTCGAGGCGCCCGGCCAGCCGCTCCAGTTCGGCGGCCACTTCGGCGTCGGTGGCCGCGTCGCCCTCGGCGGCCGCCAGGGCGTCGAGTTCGGCCAGCTCGGCGCTGGCGGCGCCGATCGCGGCGAGCGGCTCCACCCATTGCTTCAGACGCTTGGCCTGGGTCAGCGTGCGGCGGGCGGCGTCGGCGTCAGACCAGAAATCGGGCGCGGCCATGCGCTCCTCGAGCGCGGCCAGCTCCGCGCTCAGGCGCGGATAGTCAAAGGCACTCCTTGAGGTGGGCGACGCGGGCGTTCAGCGCGTCGAGACCGGCGGCGTTGGCCATGCAGATCGGGCTCCTTCCGGGACTGTCGGTTCCGCGGCCCAGTGTGCGGCGGGGAACTGCCG
>VGXI01000418.1 GCA_016873475.1 bacterium
CCCCCCGAACACATCGCTGCACTCGATTACTGGAGCCGGGCCGCTGCCGTCCCAGGAGACCCCGAACTGGTTCTCGTTGAAGGCGACGATGCTGCGGGTGAGGGTCAGTTGGCCGCCCCCGCGCATGGCAATCGCCGCTGCCCCCCACCCATCTTCACCAAAGGCGAAGTTGCACGACTCGATCGACAGCGCACCGGGCGCCTGGAAATCGACGGCCCGGCCGTTGCCATCGAAGAGGCAGTCCCTAATGGTGACACTCGGGACGATGAGCGGGCCATCGGTGCGGGCGAGAACTGCGAGCCGATTCCCCATGAACTCCAAACCCTCAAGCTCGACGTGCCCCGCTACTGCCAGGTACAAGCCGCTAAGATTATCGAGAAAAGCCACCTCGCTGAAGGTGGGGATGACCTCTCCAAAACAGGAAAGGCCAGCCCCATAGCCCTCAGCCCAATTCCCGACGAACTGGACACGTGCAAACTCAGGCCGGCCGAAGCCCCCGCAACACATTCCACCTCCCGCCGGACTCGCGTTCGCTTCGAAGAGTACGTCAGTCAAGGTCGGCGACGAATCGTTGCAGTAGATCCCTCCCCCGCAACCACCGTAATACATGGGCCAGTTCTCTAGGAAGATCAGGTCGGAGAGGATTGGATTTGTGTCTTCTAGCCACAGCCCAAGCGTGCAGCGCTTGATCGTCAAACCCTTCACGACCACGCGGGGTTCGCTCATCCCGATCAGCACCGGCCCTCCGCGCAGCCGTTCCCCATCTAGGATCGTAACCTCCCGGCCCTCGCGCGAAACGATGACCAGACCAATCGGAGGGATTGACAGAGAGACATTTGCGCTGCCGGTGTAGGTTCCGCGGGCGATGGAGACGGAGTCGCCAGGGGCGCAGGCATCGATCGCGGCCTGGATGGTGGCGAACTCCTCCGGAACCAGGTGTGTGCTGCCTAGCGCACTGCCGTTCAGGGCGGCAATCACCGCGACCAGTGGCCCGAGCGCCCGCCAGATGACCACCCCTACCGGCCGATTCGAAGACAACGGCGGCCTGCGTTGAGTGCGTCCAGATTCCCCTAGACCTGCCCCTTCTCCCGTCATCGCTTCGCCCTCCCTTCCAATTCCCACGCCGAGGTGCCTCAGGGCCTCATGGCCTCGGATTCCAGCTCGCCAAGCTCGCTCCCCCCGACGGAGTATAGCCCAGGGCCGATTGCACGGAGCAACTTGTCGACTCGAATGCGGTACTATCCTGGCCTTGACCACTTTACTATCGCGCAATACCTTGGACATCCTTGACCGGAGGCGCTGGCGGAACCGTCCAGGGGGGGCCGTTCATGAGGCTAATCGCGAGGAAGGAACCGGGCGGCCGGCGCCGCTGGGGGGGCCGCTTCGGCGCCGCCGCCTTCCTGTTCTTCCTCATCAAGGGACTGCTCTGGCTGCTCCTGCCCCTGGCGATCGCCTTCTGGGGCTTCCTCGGCTTCTGAAGGGAGAGACCGTGTCCGCCACGATCATGGAGCGTTTGCGCGAGGAGACCCGCGACCTGCACGCGACGG
>VGXI01000419.1 GCA_016873475.1 bacterium
CCCCTGACGGCCGGGTGACTTTGGTCGCGCCCAAGGGCACGCGGATCGAGGTTGCGCGCGCCTATGCTGTTTCGAAGCTGGCCTGGATAAGAAAGCAGCGGACCGAGTACGCCAAGCAAGCTCGAGAGACGCCCCGCCAGTTCATCACTCGGGAGACTCATTACCTTTGGGGAAGGCGCTATCTGTTGGCGGTCGAGCACCAGCCCGGCAAGCCGACCGTCAGGCTCGATCATCGCCGCATCACGCTCGTCGTTCGCCCCGGGAGCCTCGCAGCAGAGCGCGCTCGGGTCGTTCACGAATGGCACAAGACCTTGTTGCATGAGAAGGTGCCCAAGCTGATCGCCAAGTGGGAGCCTCTGCTCGGCGTGCGCGTGGCTGGGTACTTCCTGCAACGGATGAAGACCAAGTGGGGTAGCGCGAACCCCGGATTGCGGCACATCCGACTGAACACCGAGGTCGTCAAGAAGCCGAAGGATCTGCTTGAGTATGTGATCGTCCACGAGATGATCCACCTGATCGAGCCCAAGCACAGCGAGCGTTTCGTGGCGCTCCTTGGCGAGCACTATCCGACTTGGCGCGAAGCCAGGGGAGAGCTGAACGAGCTGCCGCTGGGTGCAGAGCGGTGGAGGGAATAGGCTCCCGATTCGAGGAACGGTCGATTCACCGCAAGCTCGGCCGCTCAATCAGCCAAACGTAGCAGGTGGTCAGCTAGCAGCCCGTGGTGTAAGTCATCTCAGCCCCAGCAGTGCGCCCGCAAGTCGTTGTCCTCTCGAGCCCGATTTTGTGGCGAGAGCGTTTTGCCACGGGCTGCTAGGTACCCCGCCCCCGGGGGCGGACCCGAGCGGCTCTGTAGTTCTCCTCTCCGTCACTCCGCTCCACCCGCCCCGCGCAATTCCTGGCGCCAAACTGCTATTCGCCCGCAAGCATTGCCGCTAGGCTTCGCCCGTTCGCCCGTCCCCGGCCGGCGGTCCCCGATGACCATGCCCGCAGCCAGGCAATCCAGATCGACCCTCGCGCGGCGAGCCCTGCTGCTCGTGCTGAGCCTCGGCTTGCTCGCGCAGATCGTCCTCGGCCTCTATGCGCTCGACGAACTGAGCCGATCGCAGCCTGCGAGCAGCGGGCTCACGGGCAGCCCCGGGCATCTGCGCGATCTGCCGGCGCTGCGCCGCGACGGCGGCTGCCGCGTGCTCGCGGTGCGGCCCGGCTCCCCGGCGGCCGCGGTGGGGCTCGCCGGAGGCGATCTCATCACCGAGTGGCAGGGAACGCTGATCGCCGCGCAGCCGGACGCCTGGTTCAAGGCGCTGCGCGAGGCGACTCCGGGCACGCGGCTCGCTCTCGTCTGGGAGCGCCAAGGCCGCGTACTCAGCGGCGAGATCCGCTTCGACGCCGCCAGCGCCGAAGCGCATCCCCGCCCACTCCGCCTCTGGCTGATCTACGCCCCGCTGCTCCTCCCACCCCTGCTCCTCTTGCTCATCGGGGCGCTGATCGGCCTGCTCCGGCCGCTCGACCCCGCGGCCTGGGCCGTGGCGCTCCGCCTCCTCGGGG
>VGXI01000420.1 GCA_016873475.1 bacterium
TTTTGCGAGCGTGGAAACAAGACGCTTGCGTCGAAGCTGCATGGTTTCCTCCTTGGGCTCCTGAGTGTGCCGCCTGCCGACAGGCGGTAGCGCGCGCCTACTGCGCGAAGGACCGAACCTTTTCGCGAAGTGCGGCGACGACGCCGGGCTTCGCCTGGAGATCGGGATTGGCAATCATCTGAGGGCTCTTGCCGATCGCCGCGCCGCCGTAGAGGATCGCCTTCTCGATCTGCTCGTCCGTGACCGTCTTCTGCCACTGGCGATCGGAGTAGTCGCGGGGCTTCGGGTTGAGTCCGGCCGCGGCAGGTCCGTCGCCGTGGCCGCTCGTGCCGTGACATGCCGCGCAGCGAGTGGTGAAGAGGGTCTCCGCCTCGGCGCGATCCGCCGCCGTGATCGCAACGCTGGGCCTCCCGGCAGCGCTGCCCTGGCCGGCCTCGCCGCCTCCGCCCTGGCCGCAACCGGCGAGAAGCAGCAGGAAGAGGACAGGCAGGCCCGCCACGAGACCCGATATCGACGCTAACTTCATTAGAATCCTCCATTTAGGCTCCTAGAGCCGGAGCGGCAAAGGCGCCGAACCGAGCGCGGCGCGCCGGGGCCGCCGGCGAATCCCCCCGCCTGCGCTCCCCTCAAGGCCTCAGCGCATGACTGTATGTGTTGAGTGAGTGCTTGTCAACGGGGAAAGGGGCTGCCCGGCAAGATGGGAGGAGCCCGGCCCCCACCGCAGGCCGCGTCAGCGGCGCACGGCGGGGGCGGGGCGGGGCCGGCGGGCGGCTAGCCCGTCATGATGATCAGGTGCTTCACCGCGCGGAAGGCCTGCGGGTCGGTGATCCGCAGCTCGATCTGCTCACCGACCAGCTCGAGCGTGTAGCTCGCCGTCGGCTGGTCGCTGATCACCTTCACTTCATCGTCGGGGATCAGGATCGTCGTCTCCTGGTCCGTGTCCATCGGCGTGAAGAGCGCGGGATCGATGCTGCCCGAGGGGCGCAGCGTCTTGCCGAGACCGAGGATGCCGCCCGTCGCGACGATGGTCCCCGAGTCCTTCAACTCGTCCTTGGTGCCGATCGTGTAGTAGATCGTGCCGAGGGCGCGGCGCGACTCCTCGAGGCGGGCCACCTGGGTCTGAATCGTCACCTCGCGCGCCTGGATCGTCTGATCGCGCTCGGCCACCTTGCCGTGCAGGCCGGCAACTTCGGTCTGCAGCTCGTCGACGCGCTGGTTCAGGGCGACGATCAGCGTCTCCTTCTCGGCGACCGTGGCGCGCAGGTTCTTGATCATCTTCTCGAGGCCGGCGATCTTGACGCCGCTCTCCTTGACCTGCGCCTCCAGCGCGGCAATGCGATTGCGGGCGCGCTCGATGCCGGCCTTGATCTCGGCGATGCGGGCGCGCGCGGCGTCGCCGCGGTCCTGCGAGAGGCTGGTCTCGGCGTCGAGCTGCGTCTTGAGCGCCGCAGCGCCCTCCTCGCCGAGAACGATGGTGTTGAGGCTGTCCTGGATCGACGCGATCTCGTTGATCGCCGTGCTGTAGCGATCGCGGGCGGCCTG
>VGXI01000421.1 GCA_016873475.1 bacterium
CGAGCGCGAGCGCGCCCGCGGGCTCGAGCACCTTCACGAAGCGATGGCGGTAGCGGTGGCCCAGGCCGCTGTCCTCGACGATCACCGACTCGCGCTCGAAGAGCACGAGCTGTTCGGCCTCGCCGACGAGTTCGGCGGGCGCCTCGGCGGCGAGCAGCGCGACGGCCTCGGCGGGCGGCAGCGGTTGCGGCGGCTCGAGGGCCGTAGCGGGCGGGGTGAGGGCGCAGAGCAGGGCGAGCGCGAGCAGGCAAGAGCGCATGCCGATCTCCTTGGCAGAGGGCGCGCGGCGAGAGCGGGGGCCAGCGCGACCACTCTAGCGCGCGGGGCGCCGGGCGTCCAGCCGGGAGCGCGGTTGACGCCGGCCCGCGATCGGTTAGACTCCCCCGCGCACCCCGGGAGGCCCGCATGCGCCAACGCTCCTTCCCCCTCGCCATCGCGTTCGCGTTCGCCCTCGGGACCGGCTGCGGCGCGCAGAAGCACCACCTCTATCCCGGGCCGGAGCGGGCGCCGCTGGACCTCGCGCGCGTCGAGTGCTACCGCAAGGGCACGACGGTGGAGCTGCGCGCAGTGGACGACCAACCCTGCCCGCCGAACTACGTCTACCTCACGCCGGGTCGGCACCGGCTGCGCCTGGCCGGGCCGCTCAATATCACCGCGACCGACGCGCCGCCCGATCAGCTGCGGGCCGATCCCGAGAGCGAGCGGCCACTTGTGGCGCTGGAGCTGGAGGCCGTCGCCGGGATGCACTACTTCCTCGGCGCCACCTACAAGGAACTGGCCTTCCTGCGCAACCGCTCGGACCAGACCCGCGTCTGGGACGAGGGCTTCTACAAGACCTGGACCCTGGATCTCTACGGCCAGCCGCAGGGCGCCCTCGGCCTGGCGCCCCTGATCAAGAGCTACCCGCAGAAGGCCGAGTAGGCCGCCGGGCGTGGCGCCCGCCCCTGGCGCGCGCGGGCGCCTTGGCTACTTTGAGCGGACGGCCCGCCGCCGGGCGGGCCCCTTTCTTCAGCCCAGGATGCCGCCATGAAGCAGGTGACCGTTCTCGGCGCGGGCAAGAGCTCGCCCTACCTCATCGCCAAGCTGCTCGAGATGGCCGCCGAGTGCGACTGGTTCGTCACCGTCGGCGACCTGGACCTGGAGCTGGCGGCATCGCGCGTGAACGGCCACCCCCGCGGCGCGGCCGTGCGCTTCGACATCAACGACGCGCAGCTGCGCGACGCTCAGATCAAGGGCGCCGACCTCGTCGTCAACATGCTGGCGCCGCGCTTCCTGGACCTGATCGCCTGGGACTGCGTGCAGCACGGCAAGCACATGGTCTCGGTGTCCTACCGCGACCAGGCCCTGCGCGAACTCGACGCCGACGCCCAGCGCGCCGGCGTGCTGCTGCTCTGCGAGCTGGGCCTGGACCCGGGCATCGACCACATGTCGGCGATGCGCCTGATCCACCGCATCAAGGGCGAGGGCGGGCGCATCACGAGCTTCTGCTCCTACGGCAGCGGCATCCCATCGCCGGCCAACGCCGAGGAGTACCCGCTGC
>VGXI01000422.1 GCA_016873475.1 bacterium
TTTTTGGCCTGGTCAACGACGGCAGCTTTGAGTTCGGCGAGTGCGGCGCGGGCTCGGCCTGGACCTGCACCACCAACACGACCTGCTCCTGGATTCTCAATCCGATCTCCGTCTGGGGCTATCCCGCGTACGACGGTGTTCTCTGTGCTTGGCTGGGCGGCTTCTGCGGCGGCCCGAACAGCAACGGCTTCTGCCAGAGCCTCTTCATCGATGGCATGTACCTGGACTGGAAGTGGATGGGCTACGTGAACAGTGGCTGCGGCACCGTCTACGTCAAGGCCAATGGCAACACCGTGTGGAGCCACACGATGCAGCTGTCCGAGCACACCTACGGCACCTGGAACAACGCGAGCGCGTTCTGGGGCAACATCAGCCTGGCGGCCTACTGCGGCCAGACCGTGAACCTCTGCCTCGAGTGGACCGCCTGCCCCGATGGCGCCAGCAACGACAACATGCTGGCCGACTACGTGACCCTGAACACGCAGTGCGGCGTCGCGACCGAGGATGCCTCGATCTCGACCGTCAAGGCCCTGTACTAGTCTCTCGCTTACGGAAGCAGAGCATTGCGCCGCGGCCCTCGGGCCGCGGCGCTTTTTTGTGGCTAGATCCCGAAGCGGATGGTCGCCGCGAAGTAGGGCCCGCTGCCTTCGTCCAGGTCGATCGCATCGATCAGCGCAGACTCGCCTTCCAGCGTCCAGTCGCCGCTGGTCAGCTCGTAGCCGCCTTCGACCAGCACGCCCGCCCAGCGGGCCAGGCGCAGATCGAGCCCGTAGTGCGGACGCAGGAGCAGAAAGAGCTGCTCGCCGCGCAGGTAGACTTCCACGAGGCCCGAGTCGGCGGTGCGCTCGACGGTGAGCTCGCTGCGGCCGCCGCCGAGGGCAAGACCCGCCTCCAGGAAGAGCCGCTTGTGCAGAGGCAGCACGCCCTTCACGTCGAAGTAGCCGGCGCCGCGCGTGAAACGGCTGAAGTCGTCGCCCCGCTCGCTCTCGCCGGCGCCGCCGTAACCGCCGCCGCCCAGGGCGACGAAGAGCCGATCGCCGCTGTGCATGCTGAACCAGCCGGCGCCGCCCCAGCTCAGCGTCTTCTCGGGTAGCGTGATGAGGCCGGCATCGGCGAGCGCGCGGTTGGCGTCGTCCAGGTCCAGCTCTCGCCAGACCATGCCGGGCCCGCCACCCGTGCCCGTGCCGTCCAGGTAGTCGTCCTTGAAGTCCTCGTCCTCCCAGAACTTGTCGAAGTCCTTGCTGAGATCCTCGGGTGTCGGCGAGGGCGGCGTCTGAGCGGCGGCGGGAACCGCGAGGCAGAGCGCGAGCAGGAGCGCGAGACGAGTCATCGTTACCCCTTTCGCCGGCGCGGGCCGGCGCTACTTGAGGTGGAACTCGAGGATATCGCCGTCGGCGACCGGGTGCGCCCGGTCCACCGTCTGGCCGTCGAACTTGCCCGACCCCCAGAGGCGGGCCGATGAGAAGCGCTCCACGAACTCCCGGTGCACCTTGGCCGCGACGTCGATCACCGTGCTGCCCAGGGGC
>VGXI01000423.1 GCA_016873475.1 bacterium
GACCCTCGCCTCAATTGGACTTCCAGGCCTCAGTGGGTTCGTGGGCGAGTTCCTCATCCTCCTCGGCGCCTTCAGAGCGGCGCCGGTCTTCGCGATCCTCGCGGCGCTGGGCGTCGTGCTCGGCGCGGTCTACATGCTGTGGATGGTGCAGCGCGTCTTCTTCGGCCCCTTGACGCGCGAGGAGAACCGCAGCCTCGGCGACCTCTGCCCGCGCGAGTGGCTGCTGCTCCTGCCGCTCGCGGCGCTGATGCTCTGGATCGGCCTCTATCCGAGACCCTTCCTCGGCCGCATCGAGGGGTCGGTGGCCGCGCTGCTCGCGAGCGCGCGGCCCGGTGCCGCTGCGCCCGTGCCGGCGGCGGCGCTGATGGGCCATCCGGAAGCGCTGGCTCCGGCGCCCGGGGCGCTGCCTGCGGCCTCCCCCTCGACCCCTAGCCGCGGAGAGTGAGCGCCGTGGACTGGACTCTCAGCCTCGTCGCCCCCGCGATCGTCCTCGTCATCGCGGCGATGCTCGTGCTGCTCGTCGAGCTGCCGCGGCGCCGCGCCGGGCGCGGCGAGGGCTGGCTCGGGGAGGCGATCAGCGGCCTCGGCTTCCTCGTCGCCACCGGCCTCGTGCTGCGGCACTGGGGGGCGCCGACCCAGGTCGGCTTCGGCGGCCGCCTCGTCCAGGACGCCCTCGCCACCTACTTCGACCTGCTCTTCCTCGGCATCGGCGTCGCCATCCTGCTGATGGCTCTGCCCTACCTGCGCCGCGAGGCGCTGCCGCGCCTGGAGTTCCTCGCGCTGCTGCTCTTCGCCGTCACCGGCATGCTCCTGATGATCGGCGCGACCGAGCTGATCACCTTCTTCCTCGCCCTCGAGCTGCTCTCGATGGCGCTCTACGTGCTCGCCGGCTACCAGCGCGGCCACGCGCGCAGCGTGGAGGCGGCGATCAAGTACTTCCTGCTCGGCGCCTTCGCGAGCGCGCTCCTGCTGATGGGCATGGCCCTGCACTGGGGGGCGACGGGCAGTCTCGCCCTGCACGCGGCGGCGCCCGTCGGCGCCGGCGGCGCGCACAGCCCGCTGCTCGCCAGCGCCGGCTTCTGGCTGATCCTCGTCGGGTTCGCGTTCAAGGTCAGCGCCGTGCCCTTCCACTTCTGGACGGCCGACGTCTACGAGGGCAGCCCGGCGCCCGTGGCGGCGCTGATGGCGACGGGCACCAAAGCGGCGGCCTTCGGCGCCCTGCTGCGCCTGCTCGGCCCCGGCCTCGCGCCGCCGGCCGCGGAGTGGGTGCCCGTGCTCTGGTGGCTGGCCGTGCTGACGATGTCGGTGGGCAACCTGATGGCCATCGTCCAGAGCAATCTCAAGCGCATGCTGGCCTTCTCGAGCGTCGCCCACGCGGGCTACCTGCTCGTCGCCGTGGTGACGGCGACGCCCGGGGCCGCGAGCGCCCTGCTCTTCTACCTCGTCGCCTACACCTTGATGAACCTCGGCGCCTTCGCGATCGTCGGGCTCGTCGGCCGCAAGGGCGAGGAGTACCAGTCGGGG
>VGXI01000424.1 GCA_016873475.1 bacterium
CCGTGTCCAGGGCGGTCGCTGCCTGCGGAGCCCGTGCGCCCAGGCTGAGCACCGTGGGCTCGGCGTCGGGGCCCAGGGTCGGCGCCTCCGGATCCGCGCCGCCGATCCCCACGCCGAACTCCAGGCGACCCAGCACCAGGCGATCGCCGGGCGCGAGCGGCATCGGCGTGCCCAGGAGAGCGCCGTTGAGCTGGGTGCCGAAGCGGCTGCCGAGGTCCTCGATCGTCCAGCGCTCGCCGTCCCAGGCCAGGCGCGCATGGCGGCGGCTCACGCTGCGCTCGGCGAGCGGCAGGGCGCAGTCCGCGTCGCGCCCGAGCACGAATTCCCGCACCTCGCCGGAAACGCAGGGCCCCAGCTGGGCGCTGTGCTCCCGGTCGCCGAGGCGGTAGCGGAGGATGAGCGCTGTCATGGCAGGTGGATCCTAGGCCCTGCCCGGCGCTCTGTCCAGGGGCCCCGCTTGGGCCGCTGCCGCCGGGTATCGTATACTGGTAGTCGCCCCAGCGGCCGCGCCGCCACCCGAGGAGTCCCCATGCCCCGCTTCCGGCTCGCGACGACCGCGTTGCTGGCCTTCGTCCTCGCCGGTCCGGATCGCCCCTCTCCGGCGAGCGCGGAGGAGCATCCGGGCTGGGATCTGCTCGCGGAGATCGAGCTCGGCAGCGAGCTGGTCTACCTGCGCGATCTCGCGGACAGCCTGGCGGCCCGCGGCCAGCACGAGCTGGTCGTCGAGCCGATCCCCGGGCACGACTACCGCGTCGATCCCCTGCTCACGGGCACGGATCCGCTCTTCCTCGCCCGCCACCTGAGCCCGCTCCCGCTCACGCCGCTCGCCATGGGCGATTCCGTCGCTCTGCGCCACGAAATCGGCCTGGACGCCGAGGGCTTCAGGCGCGAGCTCGCAGCGGCGGCCGACTCCCTGGAGGCGGCCACCGGCCAGCGGCCGGTCTCCTTCGCCTACCCCTACCACATCCACACGCGCGAGCTGATGGACAGCCTGCGCGCCCAGGGCTGGCTCTGCGCCCGCGACGGCGCGCCGCACGGCACGGGCGGCGGCGAGCCGACGGCGGCCTTCCTGCTCGGCTATCACGCGCAGCCCGAGTGGCGGCAGAACTGGGACTTCTGGACCCCCTGGGAGCTGGTGCTCAGCACCGGGCTCACGGAGAAGGCCATTCAGGTCGCGACCTCGCCGGCGGAGATCGACCTGCTCCTCCACGACACCGCGGCCTACAACGCGCTCCACGCCGCGCCGCCGCAGAGCGTGGACGTGTTCACCTACGAGTTCGCCAGCCTGTCCGACCTCTGGGTGACGGGTCGCTGCTGCGTGCAGCTCTACGTGCACGGCGCGAGTGGCGACGAGTACCACCTCGATCCCACGCACCTCGCCTGGCTGATGGACGCGCTACAGGCCGATGGCCGCTTCTGGATCGCGAGCGTCGGCGAGGCCGCCGCCTGGGCCGCGGCGCGCCACGCACCGAGCGCCGCCGACTCGCTCGTCTGGCTGCCACTGCCCGAGTACGCCG
>VGXI01000425.1 GCA_016873475.1 bacterium
GGGGGTTTACCAATCTAGTCAACCATGTTCTGGGAAGCCTACCCACGTAGCATGAGGAGTGCCCTCCTGGCCCCCAGCTTCTGGGGGAGTGCTGCCTAGGAGGCGCGCGGCCGCGGCGGCCAGAGCCGCCCGCCGGCGACCTGCCCGGCGACAGCGAAGACCAGGGTGAGCGCCACGAACCAGAGCGAAAGCCCCAGCAATCGCCGCAGCAGGAAGGCGAAGGGAATCGGCGCGTGAATGGCGGCGACCCAACTCAGGCTGCCCCTGCGCGAGCGCACGCGCCAGGCGCCGGCCGGCAAGTTGAGCAGGAGAGCGCTGAGGGCAAGCAGGCCGGCCCGCAGCGCCACCGGCACACCGGCCGCACCGGGAATCGCGAGCGCGCTCATGCGATCTCCAGGGTGCCGGGCTCGCCACCTTGCACGCTGCCGACGAGCGCGGCGTCCGCCACGCCGCCCGCGCGCAGCGCGGCCAGCAGGGCCGCCGCCTCGGCCTCGGCAACCGCGATCAGCAGGCCGCCGCTGGTCTGCGCGTCGCAGGCTAGCCAGAGCTGTGCCTCGCTCACGCCCTTGCCATGCGTGAGCACGGGCTCGACGGCGCGGCGATTCGCGCGGCTGCCCCCGCAAAGCTGATCCTTCTCGATCATCGCGAGGGCGTGCGGATAGGCGGGCAGCGCCGCGGCCTCGAGGCGCAGGCGCAGTCCTGCGCCGCGGGCCATCTCGAGCGCATGGCCGGCGAGCCCGTAGCCCGTCACGTCGGTGAGCGCGTGCACGCCGCGGGTGGCCGGGCCCTCGCGATCGGCGGCGCCGTCCTCGACGAAGGCGTCCAGGATCTCCGCCGCGCGCTTGTTCAGTGCGCGCATGCCGGCGACGGCCGGCGCGACGTCGTCGTCCGTCAGCTCGCCCTTGCCGCGGCCGGCGAAGAGGGTCGCCGTGCCCAGCGGCTTGGTGAGGATGAGCCGATCGCCCGCCCGCGCGCCGGCATTGGTGAGCACGCGCCGTGGGTGCACGGCGCCCGTCACCGAGAGGCCGTACTTCAGCTCGGCGTCCTTGATCGTGTGGCCGCCGGCGAGGGCCGCGCCTGCTTCGCGGATCGCGTCGTAGCCGCCCTCGAGGATGCGCGCCAGCTCGCTCTTCGGCAGGCCCTTGGCCGGAAAGCAGCAGATGTTGAGCGCCGTCAGCGGCCGCCCGCCCATGGCGTAGATGTCGCTCAGCGAGTTGGCGGCGGCGATGCGGCCGAAAGTGAAGGGGTCCTGGACGATCGGCGTGATGAAGTCCAGGGTCTGCACGAGCGCCAGCTCCGGTGAGAGACGAAAAACCCCTGCGTCGTCCGAGGTCTCGAGACCCACGAGCAGGTTCTCGGCGCGCTCGGACTGGAAGCGGCGGATGATCTCGCGCAGGTCCTCCGGACCCATCTTGGCGCTTCAGCCTCCGGCCGAAGCGAAGTCCGTGAGGCTGCAGTTCAGCCCCTCGTCGCTCACGGATCCTCCTTCCGCGTGCTTGTCACTGCGCAAGGGG